>NZ_FWWT01000022.1:300000-442188 GCF_900176035.1 Desulfonispora thiosulfatigenes DSM 11270
GCACAGGATTTAATAAAAGAAGGACAGCACTCTATTAATTCCTTTATGATTGCATTTAGTAATGATGCAGATGGTACAGAACTTAAAAACATTGCTACTAGTGCTGGTGGAACTTTTATAAAAGCAGTAGATGGTAATGCCTTAGATGAAGTATATCAACAACTAGCTGATGAAATTAATAGTGATTTACCTATACATGGTGTAAAGTTTGCTGAAACAATACCTGATAGTTTTAGTATTATTAATGTATCAGAAGGTTTAGAAATAAATGGTCAAGAAGTAACTGGAAATATAGGCAGTATATCTTATAAACTAAATGATGATAAAAGCTTTTTTGAAGCTGAACCAATTGAGTTTTCGATTACTTTAAAGGCTAAGACCATAGGCGAATTTCCTTTAAAAGTTAATTCTTTCACTTATAAAGATTTAGATGGTACAAATGAAATAAAAGCTTTTTCAACCTTAATCATTAATGTATATGAAACTGATCCCCCAGAAATTATAGCAGTAATAGAGGATCACCCAACTGAATCGTCTAAGTATAAGTTAACTGTTTCTGTAGATGAAGCAGCAACTATCAAAGTATTAAATGATACAAAAGAAATTAAGACTTTTACAACTAAAGGAAAAGAGGAATTTTCTCTAGATTTCCTTAAAAATTCAATTACCAAAGACAAAGATTATCTAACCATAAAAGCAACGGATAATTCCTCAAATGTAACGACGGAAACAGTTCCACTTATTTATTTATCTTTAGAGAGTAGGGATTATTTTAATCCTAATAAACAAATAAATGAAAGACCTGTAAAAATAAATTTACGAACAGAAAACAATTCGACAATTACTTCAATAAGAGCAAATAATAAGGAAATTATCAAAAACCAATATACTGATCAAGGTAAATATAAAACACCCAATGAAACTATGTTTAAAGATGGGATTAATACTGTGCAAGTAATAGTTACTAATGAGCATGGAAATATGGCAAGTTTAAGCTTTAATCCTAGTCTTGATGCAATTGCCCCTAATTTAACAGCAAAATACACTGACGATTATAGTAAGTTACAAGTAAGTGTTAACCCAGAAGAAAAGATTATCTTTACTAGTGTGGAAGTAGATTTAAACAATGATGGTGTAATAACGGATGGTAGTAAAAACCAAGGAGACCAAGTTGCATTGAATGAGATATTTACTCAACCTGTTATAGAAGAAAATGATACAACTTTTACCATTGACTTAAAACCTGAATGGCACGGTAAAGAAATCATAGTTAAGGCAAAAGATAGTGCAGGTAATATTGGTGCTACTAATGCAAAAAATATTAGTACTATCCTAGATCACTGCCTAGTACTTCTTAAAAATAATAAAATTCAAAAATTAGATAAAGATAAGCTAGATATTGTTAATAATTTTGAAACAAAAGTGGGTGTTTTATTCAGCTCGAATTTACTTGTACCACAAAAAATGACCTTAATCTTAGATAAAGAGAATAAAGCTAAACTTGATTTAAAAGAAGTGACTATTTATAATGTAAGCGGAAATATGATATCTGCTCCTGAAAAAATTCATTTCACTAAAAATGGTAATAAATACGATATTAATATACCAAATCGTGAATTTGCACCAGAATATCTTCTTATTTATAACATTACTCCAAACCTTTCAAGTAATGAAGTTGCCGAAAAAGGTGTTTCTATTATTAATACTGTAGAGCTAAATGGACAAAGCAGTACTATAAATTTAAACATTAAAAAGCAACCACAAATTAAATAAATTATAACAAAATTTTAATTCTATCTTATCTACTTTTTAAGTATTTAAGATAGGATTTTTTTTAATTCATTATTTTAAGTATGATAGCTAGTGATTTATACCATACTATTTGTGAGTATAAATTTTGAGGTGTGACTTATGCTAATAAAAGGTTCAGTAGTTATCGATAAAAAAACCAAAAATTTAGTGAAGAGAATACTTCCAGGTCAAATTGCGATAATTAGTCATCGGGATTTAGATGAAATTGCTGCTGAGTCCTTAGTGGAAGCACGAGTAAAAGCTGTTTTAAACACAGATAATTCTTTATCAGAACTTTATACAAATGGGGGACCAAAAATTCTCTTAGCAGCTGGAATCCCACACATAGATTGTCTTGGTAATAATCTTATATCTCACTTAGCTGAGGGAGATGAAATTACGATTAAAGGTAATTTGATTTTTATAAATCATGATGTATTTGCTAAGGGAAGATTAATTACTGATAAAAATTTAACTCAAAATATGAAGATTGCACAAGAAAACTCTAATGAACAATTATGTAAATTTTTAAATAATACTTTATATTATGCTGTGAAAGAAAAAGATATATTTTTAAGCGAATTAGAATATCCCACGATAAGGACAAATATTAAAGGTAAACAGGTAGTTGTGGTAATCAGAGGAAAAGGGTATAAAAATGATTTATTATCCATGAAAGAATATATCAAGGAAAATCGACCCCTTTTAATTGGTGTTGATGGTGGCGCCGATGCTATTTTAGAAATTGGTCTTAAACCAGATTTAATTGTAGGTGATATGGATAGCGTTAGCGATGAGGCACTATGCCTTAATTGTGAGCGCATAGTACATGCTTATACTAATGGCAGTGCTCCAGGAATACAAAGATTAAAAGCACTAGGCCTAGACTATATTACCTTTGCTGCCCCAGGAACAAGTGAGGATATAGCGATGCTTTTAGCTTACGAAAAAGGAGCTGAAAAGATTATTGCTATTGGAACACATACAAATATGATAGATTTTATGGAAAAAGGGCGTAATGGGATGGGGAGTACATTTTTAGTAAGATTAAAGATAGGAAATAAATTAATTGATGCTAAAGGCTTTAGTACAATCTTAAATCCGGTTTAAAAAAAAGGAAGGGTTATTTGTGGAATCTAAAAATATTTCAGCATTAGTTCCAGCATTTAATGAAGAAAAAAACATCAAGGACACTATCTTAGCTTTGAAAAAAATAGAGGCTATTACAGAAATTATCGTAATTGATGATGGATCTAAAGATAGGACAAAGGAAATCGCGCAAGGTTTAGATATTAAAGTTATTTCTCAACCTACTAATTTAGGAAAAGGGGATGCTATTAATACAGGATCAAGATATGTTAATGGAAAGTATGTTGCCCTTGTAGATGCCGATTTAGGAAAAAGCGCAGAGGATATTAATTTATTAATTACCCCAATAATTAATAATAAGGCCGATATCAGTGTCGCAATATTTCCACCTGCAAAAAGAAAAGGGGGTTTTGGCTTAGTTAAAAAGCTTGCGACCTTTGGATTAAAGGTTAGAACTAAGCAAGTGTTTAAAGCCCCTTTATCAGGTCAGAGAGTTATGTCTAAGGATACACTATTAGACTTAGTTCCTTTTTCACCTAGATTTGGTTTAGAGGTTGAAATGACTATAAAATCAGCAAAAAAGGGATATAAGATTATAGAGGTAGAAACTAATTTATCACATGCTGAAACAGGTCGGGATTTATCAGGGATAATACATAGGGGAAAGCAATTTAAAGATGTATTTATATCTATTTTAATAAAGGGTTGGAAAAAATGAAAATATTTCTAATTTATTTGTTAGCTTTTATACTTACTAAAATAAGTTCCGTATTTATTGCAAATATGTTAATTAGATGCGGTGCAGTTCGTGCTAACTTTGAAGGTAAAGATATTCCAGTAGGAATGGGTTTAACCTTGTTTTTAGGAATAATTCCATCTTATTTATTAATTAATCAGTTTAGCCTAAATAATATGGATATAAATTATTTAACTTTATTTATTTTAACAGTCACAGTTTTAGTAGGATTTATTGATGATATTATTGGTGAAACAAAGGTTAAAGGATTAAAAGGTCATTTAAAACTTTTTTTTACGGAAGGTACCTTAACTACGGGCGCTTTAAAGGCTTTTGTAATTTCTCTTGTTAGTTTATTTTATAGCTTAAAAGTATCCGAAAGCTTTGTATTATTTATTCTAAACCTTTTCATTTTAATCTTAACTACGAATAGTTTTAATTTGTTAGATTTAAGACCAGGACGAGCTATCAAGGTATATTTACTTATTGCTGCTATAATTTTAATTAATTACCCCTTAAACCAGCCACTTCTATTGGTATTTCTTTTTGCTTTAATAGCTTATTTTCCTTTAGATTTAAAGCAAAGAGCTATGCTTGGTGATACTGGTTCAAATTTACTGGGGATTTCGTGTGGAATTAGCCTTATTTTAAACTTTAATTTATCAATAAAGATGGTAATCTTAGCCTTTTTAATAATATTACACGTTTACACAGAAAAAAAATCTTTAAGCGTTTTAATCGAAAAAAATTCTGTATTACGCTTTCTAGACAATCTTGGAAGATAATTAGTATAAACATATTTATATTTAATTGAAACTATTATATAATAGTATTAAAAATCAATTGTATTATACTATATTGTTATAGGAGGAATAGTAATGCAAGAACTTAAAATTATAAAAAGCACTACGCTTAAAGATAAACCTGAACAGGTAGGAGATTTTGGCACGATATTCACAGACCATATGTTTGTACTTGATTATGAAGAGGGTAAAGGATGGCATAATCCTGTAATAGAACCATATCAACCTATGCTTGTAGATCCAGCATCTGCAATATTACATTATGGTCAAGGTATATTTGAAGGTATGAAAGCTTATAAGACAAATGATGGACTAGTACAACTATTTAGACCTAGAGATAATTTCTTGCGTTTAAATAGATCTGCAGAGAGATTATGTATACCTCAGATTGATGTGGATTTTGTCTTAGAGTGTTTAAATAAATTAATCGAATTAGAATCTGAATGGATTCCCACTAAGGAAGGAACTTCTTTATATATAAGGCCATACATCGTAGCAACGGAGTCTTTCTTAGGGGTTAGACCATCTCATAAATATAAATTATTTATAATTTTATCCCCAGTTGGAGCTTATTATCCAGAAGGATTAAAGCCAGTTAAAATTTTAGTGGAAGATAAATTTGTAAGAGCAGTAGCTGGAGGTTTAGGAGAAGCTAAAACTATGGCTAATTATGCTGCTAGTTTATTAGCTGCTCAAGAAGCTAAGAGTAAAGGATTTTCTCAAGTATTATGGTTAGATGGTGTAAACCTTAAATATGTTGAAGAAGTAGGTACAATGAATATTTTCTTTAAGATTAATGGGGAAATTATTACGCCTGCTTTAAATGGAAGTATTTTACCAGGGATAACTAGAGATTCAGTAATTAAGGTATTAAAAAGTTGGGGATTAACTGTAAATGAAAGAAAAATTTCTATAGATGAAGTAGTGGAAGCTTTCGATAATGAATTATTAGAAGAAGCATTTGGTACTGGTACAGCTGCTGTTATCTCTCCAGTAGGTATCCTTCAATATAAAGATAAAAAAATGGAGCTAAAAGATTTTGAATCTGATAGTATCGCTCATAAATTATATGATTTTATTACGAAGTTACAATATGGAAAAGAAAATGATACTTTTGATTGGATTAAAAGTCTATCATAATATTCGTATTGTTGTTTATGTTAGGAAATCTATGTATAATTGATATTGTTGTTTTAAACTTACCTAAGGGGGATCGAATTTGAGCAAGAATATTAATTATACTAAACGTGAAAGTTGGGGCTCTAGTTTTGGTTTTATTATGGCTGCTGCAGGCTCAGCTGTAGGACTAGGAAACATATGGAAGTTTCCATACGTTGCTGGAGAAAGTGGAGGAGCAGTATTTTTATTTATCTACTTAATCTGTGCCCTTTTACTAGGATTTACAGTAATGTTATGTGAACATGCTTTAGGTAGAAATTCTCAGCAAGATGCTGTAGGAACCTTTAAAAAAATAGCACCAGGTAAAAAATGGTGGTTAGTTGGGGCTATTGGAGTTTTAGCTTCCTTTATAATTCTATCTTTTTATTCTGTGGTTGCTGGGTGGACTTTAGCTTATATTTTTAAGTCTGTGATTGGCAGTTTAGCTGGACTACAATTAACTGAATATAGTGGTTTTTTTAGTAATTTTATTAGTAATCCGGTAGAGCCAATTATTTGGCAAAGTATATTTATGATTATCACTGTAATTATTGTTGTAGCAGGTGTTCAATCTGGAATAGAAAAATGGAGTAAAGTCTTAATGCCAGCTCTATTTGCAATTCTCCTTTTAATCATAGTTAGAAGTTTAACTTTAGAAGGTTCTATGGAAGGTGTTAAATTCTTTTTAAGTCCGGATTTTTCAAAAATAAATAGTACTGTAGTATTATCTGCCTTAGGGCAAGCTTTTTTCTCTTTAAGTTTAGGTGTTGGCGCAATGATAACTTATGGTAGTTATTTAAATAAAAGATCTAATATTCCTTCGGCTGCCTTTATGATAATTGCTTTAGGTATATTAGTTGCTGTTTTAGCAGGACTTGCTATATTTCCAGCAGTTTTTGCAACTGGTATGAGTCCTAGCGGTGGCCCTGGCCTTATTTTTATGGTTTTACCAGCTGTATTTTCTAAAATGCCTTTTGGACACTTTTTTGAAATAATCTTTTTTATACTTTTAAGCATAGCTGCTTTAACTTCTGCTATATCACTTTTAGAAGTTTTAGTTGCCTTTATTAAAGATCAATTAAAGTGGACACGAAAAAAGGCTGCAATAATTAGCGGAGTACTTGCATTTATCTGGGGAATTCCCTCTTCCTTGTCACAAGGGATTTGGAGTGAATTTTTATTTAAACTTCCGGGTCAAAAACCCAAAGTGTTTTTTGATTTAATGGACTTTTTTGCTTCAAATATACTTATGCCAATTGGGGGCATTTGTGTATGTATATTTACAGCGTATATTTGGAAAACCAATAATGCTATAACAGAGCTAAGCAATAATGGCAAATATAGATATTCTTGGTTACCTCTATGGGGCTTTTTAGTTAAATATATCGCGCCAATAGTTATTTTCCTTGTTTTGTTACAGGGCCTTGGAATTTTAAAATCATAAACTATAATTTCGCACCTAAGGTGCGATTTTTTTATTAGTTGGTATTAACTTGGCTATTTCATAATACATATAGAATAATATCAAACTAAAAAGGTAACTAATCATGAATCAATTCTATAAGCCCCTTTCTTTTAATAAGTACAAACTAGGTACAATAAATGAATTCTTAGATTTAAGGGTTAATAATTATTTTAGATTGTTAAAAATAATAGAAGGAATTTTTGGTAAACCCAATTATGAATTAAAAGTAGATAAAGAAAAAATAGAAGGTTGGTTTTTAACCAATAAGAAAGAAGAATTAATTATTGAGTTTTCACCTGTAGAAGGAACTATTAAGGTTTATTGTAACGAAAAAAATAAGATCACAGAAAGCTTTCTAAAATGGTTAGAAAAAAGTAAAATATTTGTAATTAAAGAGGAGCGAAATATTAAGTAAATTTAAAGCAGCAAAATTAATAAGGGATAAAAGAGTATCATAAAGGATTAGTAAAGTATGAAAATTGTTTAGATTAGTATAATTTATTAGTAATATAGAAATTGATATAGAAAAATATTGTTTTTTTATTTACAATAGGGTTAAATGGTAATCAAAGGAGGTTCAATAATAAAAATATTCATAATATTATCATATCTGAAAGGGTGATATTTCATTTTAAGATTACGTAGTATTAAAGGACCTTTTGTATCACTGTTATTAATCGTATTTTTATTTTGCATTTTTCAGAACATATCTTTCGCGTCTGAAAGTCCTAAGCATATACTTATTAATAGTAAAGTAATTCAGTTTACTCAAAAAGAAGAAAAGCCAGTTATTAAAAATGATCGTACATATGTACCACTTAGAATCATTAGTGAAAATTTAGGCGCTGAGGTTAATTGGTTTGACAATCAAGTCTTTATTCAAAAGTCTAAAAAATTAGATTTAGCTAATGTTCCACCTAATACCTCTGGCAAAATAAGAATATTAATTGATAATCAAGTTATTAATATTACCGATAAAGATGGACAGGTTTACATAAGCGAAAAAGGACGTACAATGATTCCTTTACGAATTGTAGCAGAAAATTTAGATTGTGATGTTCTTTTTGATAAAGGAGTTATTGCTTTAACAACTAAAAAAGCAGAACCGCAGGATGAACCTAAAGAAGAACCCAAAGAAGAGCCAAAAGAACCAATTAAAGAAGAAAGTAAAACTGAAATTATTTCAATTAAGGGTCCGGCAATAGCAACATCTGAACAGTTGAAAAGATTAGTTAAAAGAGAAGAAGATAGAATGAAAGTTAAAATGGAAAGTCAAGGTAGACCATTTGAGCCATTTCCAGATGTTGTAGATCTTTATCTTGAAATTGGGAAAGAGTATGGTATACGTGGTGACTTAGCATACTGCCAGGCTTTAAAGGAAACAGGATACTTCCAATTTACAGGACAGGTACAACCTTTTCAAAATAATTATTGTGGATTATGGGCTACAGGAAGCCCATTAACAGGTGAGGAAACTTTAAAAGGTAAAGACACAATGGACATAAATAAAGTTCAGTTTTTAAAAGGTTATCATGGACTTACCTTTAAAAAGCCTGAGTACGGAGTAGAAGCACACATCCAGCATCTTTATGCATATGTAACAAAAGATGATCTACCAAAAGGTAAAGAGCTGCTAGATCCTCGGTTTAGCTATGTAAATAGAGGAGTAGCAACTAATTGGAATGATTTAAATGGAAGATGGGCAGTTCCTGGAGTTGGTTATGGGGAAAGTATTATTGATGATTATTGGAAAAAAGCATTTAAATAAGCATTATTTATTAAACTTGGTAAATTAAATTTTGCCAAGTTTTTTTTGTACAAACCATGTAGACAAAGAAACAAGTAATTCGACATTACTTTTTACAATTATTGGAAGGAATTGCATTATCTTTAGAGAATAATATAGCATGTAGAAAATAAGGAGGAGTTAGACTTGATAGCGATTAAAATTAAAAAAAATAGTTTAATTGTAAAGGTAAGTGGCGAATTAGATTTAGTTGTAGCTAAGGAATTTAGTGAATCTGTCGATAAAGTGTTACAGAATAAACCGATAAAGAGTTTAATTTTAGATTTATCAATGGTTAGTTTTATTGATAGTTCAGGATTAGGTGCTATTTTAGGAAGGTACAAGATTATTCAGCAACAAGGGGGAAAGATGTCCATTTTTGGAGCTATACCTTCAGTATATAGAATATTAGAATTATCTGGAATAATGAAAATAATCCCTGTTTTAACTTCTGAAGAATATGGATTAGAAAGGAAGGAGGCATAAGTAAAATGACTGAAAAAACAATGAATCATGTAAAAATAGAATTTTCGAGTTTACCTGAAAACGTATCTTTAGCGAGGGTATTAATTGCAAGTTTAGTAGCTCAAATTGATACTACTTTAAATGATTTAGAAGAAGTAAAGGTTGCTGTTTCAGAGGCTGTGTCCAATTCCATTATTCATGGTTACCAAAATAAGCCTGATGGAATGGTAAAGCTAGAGGTATTTATCAAAGATGGAATATTAGACATTACAATTGAAGACTCTGGTATAGGTATAGAAAATGTGGAGGAAGCAATGACTCCAATGTTTTCAACTATTCCGGAAAGAATGGGACTTGGTTTTGCTTTCATGAAATCATTTATGGACTCTGTTAGTGTAAATTCAAGCTTAGATCAAGGCACAAAAGTAAGTTTAAGAAAAAAAATAATAAGCGATAGTTCATGCGCCTTAATGGCTAAGTAAGGAATAATATATGAATACACGACTGTCTGAGATGAATTTACCGAGATTCCCAGTACTTAAAGATGATGAAATGAAAATGCTAATAGCAAAGGCTCAAAGTGGAGATGAATACGCAAGAGACAGATTAGTAAATTGTAATTTACGTCTTGTTTTTAATATGGTACAAAGATTTTTTAATAGGGGATATGAAAGTGAAGATTTGTTTCAGATCGGTACTATTGGTTTAATAAAGGCTATAGACAAATTTGATTCTAGTTATAATGTCAAATTTTCAACTTATGCTGTTCCTATGATAGTTGGAGAAATTCGCAGATTTCTAAGGGACGATAGTACAATTAAAGTAAGCCGATCTTATAAGGAAATTTCGTATAAAGTACATAAATGTCGAGAGGAATTAACTGCTAAATTAAACAGAGACCCTAAAATTAGTGAAATAGCAGAAGTATTAGATTTAAAGATTGAAGATATAGTAACTGCCTTAGATGCTGTGCAGTCCCCTACTTCAATTCACGAAACTTTGTATCAAGATGATGGTGACCCAATTTATGTTTTAGATCAATTATCAGATGAAAAAACATCGGGTGAACAATGGTTTGATCAAATCATTTTAAATGAAGTCCTGACAAGTCTTCCTATCAAAGAAAGACAAATATTAGTTTTGCGATTTTTAAAAGACAAAACTCAAAATGAAGTTGCTAAAATTGTTGGTTTGTCACAGGTTCAAGTTTCCCGTATTGAAAGACAAGCTTTAAAGGCAATTAGAGAACGGATGGATACAGGAAGCTAATTTGAAAATATGTGCAGTCTTTCTAATAGAAAATAATTTTTAGGGCTTAATAGCCCTTTTTTTAATGCAAAAATAGAATGTTGATAATAGTTAAAGCAAGACAGGAATATGTATATATTTCCCAGGTAATATTGAAATAGAGGGGTTTTTTTAAAAAATCATTATGTGTTATAATGAAAATTAGTATATATTTAAGTACTTGTTAAATTATAAAATAAGTTTATCGGTAGATATTGTATATTTAATCTGGTAATAGATTTGGAGGTTCAGTAATGCAAAACGGTAATAATTTTGAAATTGAAGAACACGCACAAACTTATTATATTCAAACTTTTGGCTGTCAAATGAATGAAAGAGATACAGAAATTTTAGCAGGAATGCTCGAACAGTTATCATATAGTCCTAGTGCTAGTATAGAAAAGGCCGATATTATTTTAATTAATACATGTTGTATCCGAGAAAAGGCAGAAAGTAAGGCGCTTAGTCAAATTGGGGAGTTAAAAAAATTTAAAAATAATAACCCTCATTTAATTATCGGGGTATGTGGTTGTATGGCTCAGCAAGAAGAGAAGGCCAAAGAAATTATGCGTTCATTACCTTATGTAGACTTTATTTTAGGTACTCATAATATTCATGAACTTCCTGATGTGGTTAAAAAAATATGGGCAGAAAAACAAAACTATGTTTTAGTGTGGGACCAAGAAAAAGAGATAATTGAGAACTTGCCATATAAAAACAAATTTTCTTACAAAGCTTTAGTCAATATAACCTATGGTTGTAATAATTTTTGCACATATTGTATAGTTCCCTATGTTAGAGGCAGAGAAAGAAGCAGACAATCAGAGTATATTTTAAAAGAAATAAGAGATATGGTTAATGATGGAGTAGTTGAGATAATGCTACTTGGGCAAAATGTAAACTCTTATGGCAAAGATTTTACAGAGATTGAGTATGATTTTTCAGATTTAATTAGTGATATAAATGAAATAGAAGGTTTAAAAAGAATTAGATATATGACCTCGCATCCTCGTGACTTTAATTTAAAATTAATTAAAACAATCGCTAAATGTGAAAAGGTTTGTCAGCATTTTCATTTACCAGTACAAGCAGGTAGTGATAAAATTTTAGCAAAGATGAATAGAGGTTATACACAAGAGACTTATCTAAAATTAGTGGATAATATTAGAAAGTTCAATCCTAATGCTACAATAACTACAGATATAATAGTAGGATTTCCCGGCGAAACAGATGAGGATTTCCTGGAAACTTTAAATTTAGTTAAAAAGGTAAAATTTGATAGTGCATATACTTTTGTATATTCACCACGAAAAGGAACACCAGCTGCAAATTTCCCAGATCAAATACCATTAGCTATAAAAAAAGAACGATTACAAACCTTAAATCAAATAATCAACGAACACAGTAGAGAAAAAAGTGAACAATATCTAAACAAAGTGTATGAAGTTTTAGTAGAGGGACATAGTAAGAATAATGACCAAATGCTTTCCGGAAGAACAGAAAGTGCGAAAAATGTAATATTTTCTGGAGATGATGAGTTAATAGGTAAAATTGTACCTGTATTAATAACTGAAGCTCAAACATGGATTTTAAAAGGTGAGTTGCAGTAACTAGAAAAAAATTATACAATAGAGAAATACTATGGAGGTGTTAAATATGCAAATTTTAGACAAAGCAAAAGAATTAGCAGACGCAATTAGAAATTCTGAAGAATTAAAGGCAGTACGTGAAGGTGAAATGGCTATATCAGCTGATCCTGAAGCACAAAAAATTATTGAGGAATACCAAAACTTGCAAAAAGAGGTACATACTCAAGGATTACAAGAATTAACTGCTGAATTAAAAGAACAAGCAGATTCTATTGAAGAAAAAATGTCTAAGAATCAAACATTAGTTGATTACTTAGGTGCGCAAGAAAAATTAGATAATATTTTAGGTCAATTAAATAACATGATTAATAACGCTTTAACTCAACAAAACGAAGAAGGATGTACTAGTTGTTCAAGTTGTTGTGGTAGTTGTTCTTAAGAAAACTTATATAAGGAGATTTTTTAATCTCCTTATATTTCTTATATAGTAAAACTTGGAGGAGTAAAATGTTTAGTAGCACACCTATGTTGATACAATATCAAGAAATAAAAAATAGTTATAAAGATTGTATTTTGTTTTATAGATTAGGTGATTTTTATGAAATGTTTGGTAGTGATGCAGAAGTTGCCAGTAAAGTATTAGAAATTGCTTTAACCTCTAGAGAGGCAGGAAAGGGAAGACGCATACCTATGTGCGGCGTGCCATTTCATTCAGCTGATAACTATATAGCAAAATTAATTAACAATGATTATAAAGTTGCAATTTGTGAACAAATGGAAGATCCTAAAAAAAGTAAAGGCATCGTAAAAAGAGATGTTGTTAGAATTATTACTCCTGGAACAGTATTAGAAAACAATCTCTTACATGAAGAGAATAATAATTTTCTAGTATGTATCACTAAAGGTGAAAACTCTTTTGGTTTAGCTGCGGTGGATATTTCTACTGGAGAATTTTATACTAGTGAAATTAATAAAAAAGAAGATTTAATCAATGAAGTTCTTCGTTATACACCTGCAGAATGTATTACATCCAAAACTCAATTTGAACTTGATCAATTACCTAATTCAGTTAAAATAAGCTATCATTATGATTATGCTTTTAAAGGTGATTACTGTAAAAAAATACTCTTAGAACATTTTAATTTAAATACTTTACAAAGTATTGGATTGGAAAATTTTCCTGAGGCGATCAAAGCATCAGGTGCTGTACTGGATTATTTGATATCTACTCAAAAAAATCCACCTGGTAATATCGAAAAGCTTAAAATTTATCACATTGAAGATAATATGTATTTAGATTTTGCCACTAAAAAAAATCTAGAACTAATTCAACCAATTAACATACAAGAAAAAAACAGTACTTTACTCTCTGTTTTAGATAAAACAGTTACGCCTTTAGGTGCGCGTATGCTTAAATCATGGCTGACGAAACCTTTGGTTAATAAAGAGGAAATTCAAAACAGATTAAATGCTAATGAAGAATTGGTTAATAATTTAGATTTACGCATGAAATTACGTAAGCTGTTAGATTCAATTTATGACTTAGAAAGAATTATTGCTAAAATTTCATTTGGTAATGCTAATGCCAAAGACTTACTAGCCTTGAAAAATTCTTTGGAAATTTTACCAAAGGTAAAAACTATTTTAGAACAAGCAAAATCTTATTTACTTAAACAAACATATGAGCAATTTGATGATTTAAATGATATTTACTCTTTATTAGAAAAAGCATTATATCCTGATCCTCCATTTTCAGTACGTGAAGGAAATCTTATCAATGATAATTATAATGAAGAAATTGATTACCTTAGATCAATTACTAGGGACGGTAAAGAGTGGATACTAAAATTAGAACAAGAAGAAAAGCAAATTTCTGGAATTAAGTCTTTAAAAATTGGTTATAACAAAATCTTTGGCTATTACATAGAAATAACAAAAAGCTATTTGCATTTAGTACCTGAGCATTATATCAGAAAGCAAACCTTAGCTAATGCCGAACGTTTCATAACCCCAGAATTAAAAGAAAAAGAAGCTTTGGTTTTAGGTGCAGATGATAAATTAAAAGAATTAGAATATCAAACATTTATTATGTTAAGAGAAGAAATTAAAGCGTTTAATTTCCGCATCTTAGCTATGGCAAAAATTATTGCAGAACTTGATTGTCTGGCATCGTTAGCACAAGTAGCTGTAACAGAAAATTATATTAAGCCAGAAATTTCAAATAATACAAACTTCAATATTAGTAATTGTCGTCATCCTGTAGTAGAGAAAAAACTTGCTGAACAATGGTTTATACCTAATGATATAAATATGAATTCTGATAATCACCGGTTTTTAATAATAACCGGTCCAAATATGGGCGGAAAAAGTACCTATTGCCGAAGTGTAGCTCTTGCAAGTATTTTAATGCAAATAGGAAGTTTTATACCTGCTGATAAGGCCGAATTACCAATAGTTGATCGAGTCTTTGCACGGGTAGGGGCTAATGATAATTTAAGTACAGGCCAAAGTACTTTCATGGTTGAAATGAGCGAAGTAGCTAATATAATTAATAATGCTACCAAGGATAGCCTGATAATTCTTGATGAAGTAGGCAGAGGGACAAGTACCTATGATGGATTATCCATAGCCTGGTCATTAACAGAATATATTCATAATATCATTAAAGCAAAAACATTATTTGCGACACATTATCATGAATTAATTACATTAGAAGAAAAATTAAATGGAGTAAAAAACTATAGCGTTTCTGTAAAGGAAGAGGGTGATGATATTGTTTTTATCAGAAAAATCATCTCAGGTGGGGCTGACAGAAGTTATGGTATACAGGTCGCAAAGCTTGCAGGTTTACCATCTACAATAATCGAAAGATCAAAAGATATTTTAAGTACATTAGAACAAAAACCTGAACAGACACAGCTGAGTTTTAAAGAAACTGAGTATAAAGAAGAAATGTTAAAGATAAAAGAAATACAAGAATTAAAGAGCAAACATGAATTAAATACTAAACAAGGCATAAATACTAAACAAGATATAAATAGTAAACATGAAAATGTCCTGAAACAATTAGAAAAAATAGATTTATTAAATATTACCCCACTAGAAGCTATTAATACTTTATACAAATTACAAAATAGTTTAAAAAGTGAGGATTGAAAATATGTATATTGGTATAGATGTCGGTGGCACATTTACTGATGGAGTTTTAATAGAAAATAATCGCGTTTTAAAAGATTTTAAGGTAAATACAAATAAAGATAATTTATTAGAAAGTATAACTCAGACTTTAGATAAATTACTTGATGATGTTAACAAAGATAATGTACAAAGAATTGTAGTTAGCACCACTTTAATGACGAATCTAATTTTAGAAAACAAATATGATCCAACTGGCCTTTTATTTTTAGCTGGATCAAGTATAAATATAAGTGAATTAACAATACCTTTTGCGTATAAGATAGCATCCGGAAATATAGATTTTCAAGGAAGAATACTAGAAGATATAGATGAAAATGAAATTATCAGGTGCGTTAAAGAACTAATTAAAGAAAAATATATTATTAACTTAGGAATTATTAGCAAGTTTTCCACGCGAAATCCTGATTTAGAATTAAAGGCAAAGAAAATAATCAAAGAACATTTTCCAAAGCTTAATATTCTTTCAAGTCATGAAGTTTCAGGTCAACTTAATTTTAAAAGGAGAGCTATGAACTTAGGCTTAACTTTAGCAAGTGGGGAATTGTTTACAACATTCACTACTTCTTTACAAGAAGCATTAAAGCTTAGAAACTTAAAATGTCCAGGTTACATTCTTAAAGCTGATGGTGGGGTAGTCCCGATTAACTCTGCTCATAAATTTGCTGTAGATACTATCTTCTCTGGACCTGCTGCAAGTTGTTTTGGGGCTAAAGCACTCTTAGGAGAAGATTCGACTGCTGTAGTTATTGATATAGGTGGAACGACAACCGATTTAAGTTTGGTTTTAGATGCGATTCCATTATATGCTTCTAAAGGAGCCAAGATAAATAATATATATACACATGTTCGTTCTTTAGCGGTCAACTCACTCCCTATTGGGGGGGATACAAGTATTATTTTAAAAGGCAATGAAGTTTCATTATCCTTTAAAAAAGAAGGAATTCCGGCTTGTCTAGGAGGAAATAATCCAACAGTAACCGATTGTTTAAGGGTTTTAAATCTTTCAGACTTTGGTGATAAAGACAAAGCAGAAAGTTCTTTAGATAAGTTGGCAAAAGAGGTTAATTTAACTAGTGCTCAGTTAGCCCAAAAGGCTATGGATTTAGTCGTTTCATTAATTCAAGATGGAATTGAATTAATGTATATTAGCTGGCAAAATGAACCTCGTTATCGTATTTGGCAATTACTACATACTAACAATAATAGGCTAAACAATATAATTGCTTTAGGAGGCCCTAGTGCCCCAATTGGTAAACTAATTTCTCGTAGAATGAGATTAAATAATATCTATTATCCAGTGTGTAATGTAGCTAATGCGATTGGAGCTGCACTTGCTTTACCTAATTATGAAGAAAATATTAGAATAAATACTACTAAAAAAGAAATTTCAACTAGTTGGGGTTATTTTTCAAAACAAAATATGCCTCAAAGATTATCTAAGGAAGATGCAATAAATCTTTCCAAGCAGATTTTTAGGGAATATTTAAGTGAATTTAATATTAAAGAATCTCCTGAAATATATCAATATGAAGTTTTTAATATGATAAGAAACATGCATACGAGTGGACAAATCCATGAAATTAAGATAGGAATTACTCCACAAATTATTGGAAATATAAACCTGCGGAGGTATCCTCATGAGTAATAAAACAGGATTAATCTTTTTTCCAGCTTTTGATTGGTCTATTTCTCCTACTCATCCTGAAAGAGAAGAAAGATTATTGTATACCAGAGATCAAATTATTGAAGAAGGTTTATTAGATTTAGAGGAAATAATCGAGTATAAAGCACAAATGACTACTGAACTTGATATAAAGAGAGTTCATTTTTGTATTCCTACGGTTAATAATGTTGTTACAGATGCACATTTAGTAGCAGCAGGTTCGGCAATTGCCTTAGGGGAAGCCTGGCATAACAAAGAAGTCTCAAATTCTTTTGCTTTAGTACGTCCTCCAGGACATCATGCTATGCATATTACTTACGGAAATCGAGGCTTTTGCAATATTAATAATGAGGCTATCTTGGTAGAATATTTACGTAAAAAATATGGATATAAAAAAATAGCCATTATTGATACTGATGTGCACCATGGAGATGGAACTCAAGATATATTTTATCATGATCCAGATGTGCTTTTTATTTCTTTACATCAAGACGGACGCACCTTATATCCTGGAACAGGATTTATGAATGAATTAGGAGGTCCTAATGCTTTTGCTAAAACTATAAATATACCATTACCACCAGGAACAGGTGATCAAGGAATAGATTATGTGCTTGATAATTTAATTCTACCTATATTAGATGATTTTAAGCCTGAGATAATTATTAACTCAGCTGGTCAGGATAATCATTTTACTGATCCACTTGCGAATATGAATGTTACGGCTTATGGTTATGGTAGGTTAAATCAAAAGTTAAATCCTGATATTTGTGTACTAGAAGGTGGATATGCAGTTGAAACAGCTTTACCTTATGTGAATATGGCTATTATTTTAGCCTTAGCAGGTAAAGACTATTCTTATATTAAAGAACCAGGATTAAAAGAGCAAAATTTAACCGAATCAGAAAAGACACTTAAATACCTTAAAGACTTTACTGTCAAAATGATGAGTATTTGGAAAAATAGAGACAAAATAGATTTAACTGAAATCTTTGGCTCTAAAGATATTTATACAAAAAGCAAAGAAATATATTATGATACGGATAATCTTTTAGAAGAACAAGAAGAAAGTATTTATAAATGTACTGAATGTGCAGGATTATTAACCTATGTATCGTATTTAAAAAAGTCTGCCAAAAACCTTTGTATTTCTATACCTATATATGCATGTAATGAATGTCTAAAGAAAGGTAAAAGTTTATTTGAAAATGCATGTAAAGATAATTTTTATCATCAGGTGTTTTTGCAAAATAAGGCAGAAGACATGTACTTAACTAAGGATGATGTAAATGGGTAAGATAAAAATATTAGACACCTTTACTTCTAATAAAATAGCTGCTGGTGAGGTAATAGAAAGACCCTCATCAGTAGTTAAAGAGTTAATTGAAAATTCAATTGATGCAAAGGCCAGCTTTATTCAAGTAGAGATAAAAGATGGTGGCACTACTTTAATTAAAGTAACAGATAATGGATCTGGAATGGATAAAGATGATGCCCTCATCGCTTTTAATCGACATGCAACGAGTAAAATTTATGATTCTAGTGATTTAGATAACATTAGTACTTTTGGCTTTAGAGGTGAAGCTCTCTCAAGTATTGCAGCTGTTTCACAGATAATCTTAAATACAAGTACCGGGGACCAAGTAGGTACGCAAATTAAAATAATGGGTGGAGAATTAGATAATATAAAAGAAGTAGCCTTTGCCCAAGGAACAAGTATTGAGATAAGAAATATATTTTATAATATACCGGCTCGAAGAAAGTTTATTAAAGGGCTTAGTTATGAAACAGGCTTAATAACGGAATTAATTACAAAATATTCTCTAGGTCATCCTCATATTAGATTTAAAGTAATAAACAACAAAAACATTATCTATGATACAGCTGGTAAAAACACTACTAAGTCAAGGTTAAAGGAAGTTTTCGGGGAAGAATTAGGTTCTAAATTTATTTATTCAGAAGATGAAGTTTTTGCAGGTTCTGAACTAAAAGCTTGGCTTGCACCCAAAGAATTTAGTAAAAGTACTCGTAATCAGCAATTATTTTTTATAAATGGAAGATTAATAAAAAGCAAAGAATTAAGTAAAAGCTTAGAAGATGCTTATCACACCTTTTTACCGAAAGGGAGATTTCCTATTGCATTACTTGATTTTACTTTGCCCTTTAATGAATTAGATGTAAATATTCATCCCACTAAATTAAATGTGAAAATTTATAATTTGGATTTTCTAGTAAGCAAATTAACTTCTTTAATAAAAGATACTCTTAATAAAACTAATTTAATTGAATTTAACGATTATATTTATCAAAATTTAAATGACAACTATGCTAGTGAAGATAATAACTTTCTCAGTATGGAAGAAGAAAATATACCAGTAAAAGCTATTTTTAAAGAACCAGAAATTAATTATTATCAAGATGATTTTAATCTCAAAGACTCTCTACTAGATCCAATAAATATCAAGCCAGAAAAAGATATAGCTAAACCAGAAGAACAATTTATTCACTTTAGAGAAAAAGATAAGCAAGCAAGTTTTACTGAGAATACAGAGGTTAAGGTTAAAGATATTCCTAATTTAAAGCCATTAGCTCAGTTAAATGATACCTTTATTTTGGCTCAAAATCAGGAAGGTCTTTTTATTATTGACCAACATACGTGTCATGAAAGAATTTTATATGAAAGATTCATGAAAGAAGATGCTGAAAAAACAATATTATCAGAAAGTTTATTAATTCCTATTACTTTAAATCTTACAGCTAAACAAGAAGGAATTTTAATAAAAAACATCTTAACCTTAAACAAATTAGGATTTATTGTTGAGCATTTTGGTACTAGGGCCTTTGTTATTAGAGCTCTACCTTTAGATTTGAAAATTAAAAATATTGAACAATTTTTTCTGGATTTAATCGATGAAATAGGAGAATATAGTAAAAATAATTATAATGTGTTAAGAGAAAAGGTACTAATTATGGCTTCTTGTAAAGGAGCTATTAAAGCAAAGCAAAAATTAAATAATGAAGAAATTTTATTTTTATTATCTGAGTTAGCAAAAGTGGATAATCCCCATACTTGTCCACATGGAAGACCTATTATTCATCATATTTCAATGAAACATTTATATAAAACTTTTAGACGGGGAGAATTTAACCTTGAATCATGATAATATAGTTGTTACAACTACTAAGCCTCGTGAACATCTAATTGAGATAGCGAGGTTGATTAGTGAAGAAATAAATATCCCCTATCTAGTTAAAGGAAACTTAAGTATGGCTAAATTTATGGAGACAAATAACTTAACAGATGTAATAGCTGTACGAGAAGATAGAATTCAAATTATTTCTGAAAATGGGGAATTCTTTTTTCACCCAGGATTAGCTATTCCAAGAATTAAAAATTATAAAAAAACACGCTATGACACTATGATAGAAGCCATGCAGTTACAGCCATCTGATGTCCTGTTAGATTGTACTTTAGGACTTGCCAACGATGCTATTGTAGCTAATTTTATCTTAAAAGATAAAGGTGAATTAGTTGGAATTGAAAGTAGTCCACTCATTTATGCGATAACAAAATGGGGATTAAAAAAATATTCAAGGGGTAGTAAAGCTACTCAAGAATCAATGCAAAATATCATTGTTAAAAATGAGAACTATGATACTTATTTAAAAAAACTTCCTTCAAAGAGTGTTGATATTATTTATTTTGATCCTATGTTTAATAAACCTTTATATAAATCAAATGGTATATGTGGTTTAAGGAATTTTGCTAATTATCAGCAATTAGATCAAAGCACAATTGATTTAGCGCTTAAAATAGCTCGCAAAAGAGTAGTATTTAAAGATAGGTCAAATAGTAGTAATTTTGGCAAATTAAATGTGGATGAAATAGTTGGTGGAAAATATAGTCCGGTTGCTTATGGTGTATTTATTTGTTAAGGGGATAATTTTATAACAAATTAGTAATAATAGGAAGGATGAGTTAATTGAATTTGCTTCCTCTTTTTGTGTTAGTTGGACCGACTGCAATCGGAAAGACTAGCTTAAGTATTAAATTGGCTAAAGAGTTAAAGGGAGAAATAGTATCTGCTGATTCTATGCAAGTTTATCGCAATTTAGATATTGGAACAGCAAAGGTCACTAAAAATGAAATGGAGGATATACCTCATTATTTAATAGATATTATCGATCCAACTGAAAATTTCAGTGTAGCAGATTTTCAGTCTTTAGCTAAAGAAAAAATTGCAGAAATAGCTAGCAGAGAAGTTTTACCTATGCTAGTTGGGGGTACAGGTTTATATGTAAATAGTATTGTCAGTGAATATAATTTTACAGATATTGGTGATACTGAAGATATAAGAAGGGATTTATGGAAAATTGCAGAAGATAAAGGTAATGAGGAATTAATAGAAAAGTTAAAGGTTCTTGATCCCATTAGTGCAGAAAAAATTCACCCTAATGATAGTAAGAGAATTATAAGAGCTTTAGAAGTTTACTATGCTTCTGGAAAACCTATTTCTTCATATCAAAATAATACTAGCAATTATGATTTGAACTTTATTGGTCTACATATGGATAGAGAAAAACTATATGAACGAATTAATTTGCGTGTTGATTTAATGCTTGAGGCAGGGTGGCTAGACGAATTAAAAAACTTATTAGCTAGCGGTGTACCTGCTAATGTACAAGCTTTACAAGGATTAGGTTATAAACAATTATTAATGCATTTAAATGGAGATATTTCGTATGAAAAGGCTATAGAACTAATTAAAAGAGAAACCAGACGATTTGCAAAAAGACAAATAACTTGGTTTAAAAGAGATGAACGTATCAAGTGGATAAATGTAGATGATAAAAATGAAGCACAGATTTTAGCAGAAATATTGTCCTACATTGAAAAATAAGTTACTTTACAAAATATAAAATATAAAATATAAATTTAGAACGGAGGAAAATTATGCAAAAACAGTTTAATTTACAAGATGCATTTTTAAATCAAGTACGTAAAGAAAATATTCAGGTAACATTTTTTTTGATTAATGGTTTCCAATTGAAAGGTATGGTTAAAGGTTTTGATAATTTTACAGTTATTATTGAAGTTGATAAAAAGCAGCAAATGGTTTATAAACATGCCATTTCTACAATTATACCAATAAAAACAGTGAATTTCATGCCAAATGACTCTAATTAAATAACATGTAGGCTGTTACTTAAGTACATAAGTAACAGCCTTTTTATTTTATTTTAAATTCACATTTATCGATATTTTGCATATTTTTATAGTAGGCATCTATATGGAGGTGAGAGAGAATTGGCTTTGAAATTTTCATATAAAGTTGACCCAAAGGGTGTTCCACAACTTATTCCAATGGGGAAAATAAATAAAATTACTAAATCAGAAGATAATAATAAAAATGATAATAAACAAATTCAGATTATATTAGATGATTTGGAAAATTTAGTAGGACTATATAATGTAAAAAAAATAGTATACGAAATTCAAGCCTTTATAAAAATACAAAAGAAAAGAAAAGAAGAAAATTTACTTTGTGAATCTTTAGTTTTACATATGATTTTTAAAGGTAACCCTGGTACAGGAAAAACCACGGTTGCTAGAAATATAGGCAGTTTATTTAAAGAGCTTAAAATATTAGATAAAGGACATATAGTGGAAGTAGAAAGAGCAGATTTGGTCGGTGAGTATATCGGACATACAGCACTTAAAACTAGAGAGCAAATAAAAAAGGCCTTAGGAGGTATTCTTTTTATTGATGAAGCTTATTCTCTTGCAAGAGGGGGAGAAAAAGACTTTGGTAAAGAAGCTATAGACGTACTAGTAAAGTCCATGGAGGATTATAAAAATGAGCTTATTTTAATTCTTGCTGGATACAAAAATGAAATGGATTCATTTATGAAAATTAATCCGGGGTTACAATCTCGTTTCCCTATACATATCGATTTTCCAGATTACTCTTTAACAGAACTAATGCAAATAGCTGAATTAATGCTTAAAGAAAGAGAATATACCTTATCAAATGATGGTAAATTAAATTTACAAAATATCCTTAAAACTAAAGCTTATAATAATCCTTACTTTGGAAATGCACGCATGGTACGAAACTTAATTGAAAAATCCATAAGATCACAAGCAGTTAGATTAATTGAAAAAGATAACATTACTAGAGATGATTTAATCCAGATAACCTTAGAAGATATTAAAAATGCTTTTCAAGAAATATAAGTAATCATAGAACTTATATTTCTTTTTTTTGCGCAATTTGAAATAGCATGATATTCTGTTTTAAGTCATTACTTGCACCTATAATACTAATTATTTAAAAAAATAAAAGTTTTTTAAATTTATTGTTGCTAAAAAGAAAACAAGGTGTTATACTAAGTCTTGTCGCTGAGGAACACAAAGACAAGCACTAAGAGCCATTAGCTCAGTTGGCAGAGCACCTGACTTTTAATCAGGGTGTCCCGCGTTCGAGTCGCGGATGGCTCACCATTAAGGCCCGTTGGAGAAGTGGCTGAACTCACTAGCCTTTCACGCTAGCACTCAGGGGTTCGAATCCCCTACGGGTCACCATTAAGGGCGATTAGCTCAGCTGGGAGAGCACCTGCCTTACAAGCAGGGGGTCGGCAGTTCGATCCTGTCATCGCCCACCAATAAAATATGGAGCTGTAGTGTAGCGGTTATCACGTCGGCCTGTCACGCCGAAGATCGCGGGTTCGATTCCCGTCAGCTCCGCCATATTTGCCGACGTAGCTCAATTGGAAGAGCAGCTGACTTGTAATCAGCAGGTTGCGGGTTCGAGTCCCATCGTCGGCTCCATTATAATAAGGAGAGGTTCCCGAGTCGGCCAAAGGGGGCAGACTGTAAATCTGCTGGCAACGCCTTCACAGGTTCGAATCCTGTCCTCTCCACCATTATAATTCAATATCGCGGGATGGAGCAGTTGGTAGCTCGTCGGGCTCATAACCCGAAGGCCGAAGGTTCAAGTCCTTCTCCCGCAACCAATTATATATTTTATGGCTGCGTAGCTCAGTTGGCTAGAGCATACGGTTCATACCCGTAGGGTCCGGGGTTCAAGTCCCTGCGCCGCCACCACAAAAAAAGAAGTACTTTGTCTTCTTTTTTTGTGTTTACTTATACTTATTTTTATTTTAAGTTAAAATAATATTTTTATAAAAGTGATAATGACTGTTAATATAAATAATGAATACGAAAAAGGTGCTTAAAATTAATGTTTTAGCACCTTTTTTATATCATATCAGGATGTTTTGTAGCCCAGTGATCGAATCGTAAATATTTTTCAAGTTCTTCTTTATCTTTTTCGACGAATAATTTGATTATTGTTCTGTGTTCATCATTTGTTTCCTTTAGGGTTGCAAATAATTTATCGGTATCAGTACTGATATAAGATCTATGTAGTGGACTTAAGGATAAATCATTTAGCATTTTGATGAGAATGGGATTATCACATTTATTGATATAAATTTTATGAAATTGATCTTGCAATGTATAGTAATCAGAATATTTAGTGTACTTTATCGCAATCTCAATTTTATCTACACATTCATGCATTTTTATAATATCATCTTCAGTTAAATTATCAACTGAAAGTGAAGCAGCAAGAGCATCGAGTGTAGCAATAATGGTATACAGATCTAATTTTGATTTTGTATCTATTTCAAGTACTTTATAACCTTTACGAGGAATCTTTTCTAAGATACCATCAGCTACAAGATGAATAAGAGCTTCTCGCACAGGAGTTCTACTAACATTAAAAAAGTTGCATATTTGAGTTTCATTAATTATTTCGTTAGGTTTAAGTTCATTATATTGAATTTTAGATTTGATATTATTAATGATTTGATCGCGGAATGATATTTTAGAATCCATAGTATTCTCCAATTCGGTTATTTTATCTTATTATAGCAATTTAAGGAGATGAATGTCAATGAACCAGAGTCTTAACGTATTAAAATTCAATACATGTATACGCATATACATATGTGCAATAATATGTAAATATACTAATATACAAATACATAAATATATTAATGTTTAACATAAGAAATATAAATACTCGGCATTTATACTTAATGTTCAACAGCCATACCCCTTGGTATTAAAGGGTTT
The DNA here is from genome assembly GCF_900176035.1 of Desulfonispora thiosulfatigenes DSM 11270. NCBI lineage: Bacteria > Bacillati > Bacillota > Clostridia > Eubacteriales > Peptococcaceae > Desulfonispora > Desulfonispora thiosulfatigenes. The sequence continues at coordinate 325,174 of NZ_FWWT01000022.1, forward strand.
TAGCTATAAGAGAAATATTGAAACTATACGGAATATTGAAAAAATTTGGATTTGACTAATATAATTAGAATAATGTATGATTGCATACATAGAATACATTAAAAAATACTTACTATAAAACATTGAATTTTAAGGGGGAAGTAAAATGGATATGAAACCATACGCAGTTGTTGAATGGAACGATACTGAAAGTAGTGCAAAAGGGTGGTTATGTATATTTAACTTCGTAAATAATTACAGTGGCGGTGGAACAAGAATGCATCCAACTGTTACAAGAGAAGAAGTTATTAGATTAGCTACAACAATGGGCTATAAATATAAAGCTTGCGAATCAACTACTACTGGTGGATGTAAAGGTGGAATAGCTTATGATTATAAAGCACCAGATGCTAAAGATGTATTAAGAAGATATATAGTTGCAATGGCTCCTTATATTAAAGCAGGAGCATCACTAGGTGGAGATCTAGGGGTTAATTATGGAGATGTTTTAGAAATATTTGATGATTTAGGTATAGGATTGCCACAAACAAATGCTATGAGAAATGATCCAGTAGTACAACAAGGAATTAAAAACCACGATGATGCTTGTTCATTAACTTATGATGGATTTTTAATGTACGATATGATTACTGGTTATGGCTTAGCACATGCCCTTGATGAAGCTTGGCAATTTAAAAATGGTAAAAAAGGCGCTGGAGTAGTTATTCAAGGTTTCGGTTGTGTTGGTGCTAGTATGGCTAATTGCTTAGATAAAATGGGATATAAAATTGTCGGAATTTCTGATGCAAACTGCTTAGTTTCTTGCCCAGAAGGATTAGATGTAAAAAAACTTATCGCAACAAGAAAACCAAAAGGTGAATTAGACCAAGCTGCATTTGCTGATAACTACACTGTAAGTGCTAATACAAGTTGGCTTGATGTAGATTGTGATATCTTAGTACCAGCAGCATTAGAAGATGTAATTAATAAAGATAACGTTAACGACGTAAAAGCATCCTTAATAGTTGAAGCTGCAAATATTCCTGTTACGGCTGAAGCTGACGAAGTATTAACTAAAAAAGGCGTGGATATTTGTGTAGACTTCGTTTCAAATATGGGTGGAATCAGAATATATGAAGCATTGGTATTTGGTATAGTAGATAAAATTCCTGAAGACATCGTTAATGATACAACTTCTTTAATTCGTAGAAATACAAGAAAAGTATTTGAAGAAGCTAAAAAACAAGGTAAAACTCAACGTCAAGTTGCAATGGAAATATTTGCTCCTGATACTTCTGATACACCAGACATATAATACAGTTCTAAATTTGGAGGTATATTATGAAAAAATTAATTATAAGTAAAGAAAGTTGTAAAAGTTGCAAATATTGTGTAAAAAATTGTCCTAAAGGGGCACTTTCAATAAAGGGTGAAATTAACGCAAAAGGGTATCCTTATGTATCGGTTGACCATGATAAGTGCATAACTTGCGGTATTTGTTATAATGTTTGCCCAGACTATGTATTTGAAATTGTAGAAGTGGAGGTATAAGAGATGAGAGAGCTCATGAAAGGTAACGACGCAATAGCTGAAGCAGTAGTAAGGGCAGGATGTAGATTTTTCTCAGGATATCCTATTACACCTCAAACAGAAATATTAGAGTATCTTTCTGTAAGACTTCCAGAGGTTGGTGGAAGTTTTGTACAAAGTGAATCTGAAATAGCTGGTATATCAATGGTATATGGTGCAGCTGCAGCAGGAATGCGTGCTATGACAAGTTCATCAGGACCTGGATATAGTTTATTGCATGAAGGAATTTCTTATATTGCTTCAGCTGAACTACCATGTTTGATTGTTAATGTAATGAGATATGGTTCGGGTCTTGGGGATATTTATGTGGGACAAAGTGATTATTGGCAAGCTGTAAAAAATGGTGGACATGGTGATTATCGTTCAATTGTTTATGCTCCAGCATCAGTACAAGAAGCTGCTGATCTTGTATCACTTGGTTTTGATAAAGCTGAACAATACAGAAATCCAGTAACACTTTTATCAGATGCTTCTATTAGTCAAATGATGGAACCAGTAGAAATGCCTGAAATGAAAGAACATGATCCTGATAAATTTGAATGGTCATTAAAAGGTAGAGGAAAAGGACCTTCTAGAAGTGTAACTTCAGTAATGTATTTCCAAGATAATCATGATGAATATATGGCTAAAAAGTATAAGAATATTGAAGAAAATGAACAGTTATGGGAAGAAACAAATACAGAAGATGCTGAAGTAATCTTAGTTTCATATGGTATATCTTCACGTGTTTGTGATGAAGCTGTAGCAATTGCAAGAAAAGAAGGATTAAAAGTAGGACTTATTAGACCTATATCTTTATATCCGTATCCAGTTAAAGCTTTTGAAAAACAAAAGAATGTTAAAGCTTATATTTCAGTAGAAATGACTGCACTAGCTCAAATGGCTGAAGATGTAGCATTGGCTTGTAAAATGAAGCAGCCGGTTTATGCTTTAGGTGGCATGAATATTTTTGAACCTTCAGATGTATTAGCAAAAGTTAAAGATGTATTAAATGGAACAGCAAAGGAGGTTTTCTAATCATGACAAAGAAAAAACCAGCAGCTTGTTTTGTAGATAATAAGTATTGTGCAGGATGTGGACACGGAGTTATAAACCGTTTAGTTGCAGAAGTTTTAGAAGAAATGGGAGTATATGAAGATTCTATTGGTTCAATTGCAGTAGGCTGTGCTTCTCATATGCCTGAAACCTTTGCTATAGATTGTATTCAAGCTCAACATGGTAGAGCTGCTGCAGTTGCAGTGGGTATTAAAAGAAGTCGTCCTGATAAAACAGTTTTCTCTTACCAAGGTGATGGGGATGCATTAGCTATCGGTTTTTCAGAAACTATGTATGCAGCAATAAGAAATGAAAATATAACAGTAATATTTGTGAATAATGGTAACTTTGGTATGACAGGTGGTCAAATGGCTCCTACAACTTTACCAAATCAAAAAACTACAACTTCTACTAAAGGCCGCGACACTAGCAAAACTGGAGATCCTCTTAATGTTATTAACATGATGAAAGGTCTAAATGTTGCTTATTTAGCTAGAACTTCTATAACTAATAACGCTAATATATTAAAAACAAAAAAGGCTATCAGAAATGCTTTTGAAGCACAACAAAATGAAGAAGGTTATTCATTTGTTGAAATACTTTCACCATGTCCAACGAATTGGAAAATGGATCCACTTAAATCAATGGAACATATCGATCAAAATGTTGTACCATTTTTTGAATTAGGTGAATTTGTAAAGCGGGGTGAAAAAAATGCCTAATCTTATATTTGCAGGATTTGGTGGTCAAGGTGTCTTAACCGCTGGACTGATTGTAGCGCAAACAGCTATGAACAATGAAAAAAATGTTACTTGGATACCTTCTTATGGTTCTGAAATGAGAGGCGGAACAGCAAATTGTAACGTTAAGATTAATGATGGCAAGATTGCTAGTCCTTTTATTAAAGAAATAGATATCCTAATTGCAATGAATATGCCTTCAGTTGCAAAATTTGAATCAATGGTAGTTCCTAATGGAACAATTATTACAAATAAAAGCTTAATTAAAGATTATAACTTTAGAAGTGATCTTAAAATTGTAGAAGTTGATGCAACTGCAATAGCAGAAGAAGCAAGTAATCCAAGAGGGGCTAATATTGTTATGCTTGGTGCATTAGCAGCCTCAGGAGATTTATTTGATAAAGATGTAATGGGAAGTGGAGTAGAAGAATTCTTTGCTTCGAAAGGTAGAAATAACCCAAAAAATACAGAGTGCTTTGTAAAAGGTTTTGAAACCTCTACAGTAATAAAAAAATAGCTTAAATTATAATTTGGTAGGCCTGTGAATAAGTTAATGATAATTAAAAAACTATAAAATTTATTCAGGGTCTACCTTTAATTCTATATTCGAAATGAGGGGTAATATGAATATCAATAAATTACTTAGTCCGGAAAGAATTGCAATCGTTGGGGCAAGTGAAAAAGAAGGTTTTGGTGGCGATACATGCCGTAATGTTTTAACTTATATGGATGAAGGAAGCTACTACTTCATTAATCCAAAGAGAGATACTATATTCGATAAAAAATGCTACAACTCTATAGAAGAATTACCTGAAAATATTGATCTTGTTGTAATTTGTACTCCACAAAAAACAGTGGAAGACATAATTAAACAAGCTACTACTAAAGGTGCAAAAGCAGCTGTAGTTTATGCAAGTGGCTATTCTGAAGTAGGAACAAAGGAAGGTATAGAAGCAGAGCAATCACTTATCAAGCTTTGTGAAGAATTAGATGTTGCCCTTATGGGACCAAACTGTGCAGGTTATGTTAATTTCATTAAAAACACGTCTCCTTTTGCTTTTATCTCAGATAAAAGAGAAAGAAAAGGCTCTGTTGGAGTAGTTTCTCAAAGTGGTCAACTTGTACTTTCTATGATGGATAGTCCTAAAATGAAATTTTCATATGCAATTTCAGCTGGTAATAGTAGCGTTTGTAAAATGGAAAATTATCTTGAATATCTTATTGATGATGAGGATACAAAGGTAATTGCAATGTACATTGAAGGTGTAAAAGATGCCGAACTTTTCATAAAAGCCTTAAAAAAAGCAGCACTCAAACGCAAACCTATTGTAGCTTTAAAAACTGGACGTTCTCAAAAGGCACAAGAAATCGCTGCATCGCATACAGGAAGTCTTTCAGGAGCAGATAAAGTGTTTGATGCATTATTCAAAAAATTCGGAGTTATCAGAGTTGATGATTTAGAAGAATTAATGTCTACATCTCTAGCTTTAGCAACTATTAAGAAAATGCCTACAAGTGAAAAAGTTGCAGCAATGAATTTATCTGGAGGAGAAACAGGAATATGCGCTGACCTTGGGGAATTACATGGAATAAACTTTGCAGATTTTACTCCTGATACTTTAGATAAATTAACAGAGTTACTTCCTTCATATGCTACACCTAATAATCCTTTAGATATGACAGCTACACTTTCTTATGATTCTGAAAAGTATGCTGAAGCTTTAAGTACTGTTATGTCTGATCCATCAGTAGGAATTGTAGCAGTTGGTTATACATTATTACAAGAAATTGCAGATCCAGCTATTATTTATATGGCAAAAGGAATTGAAATGGTAACAGAAAGAGAAGATTCTAAACCAGTTGTAATGATTCCATTTACTGAAAATACTAGAAATTTAGAGTATAGTGAAAAGTTAGAAAAAATAGGGGTACCTGTTTTACCAACTTCTAATTATGCATTTAAAATCTTAAAAAATATATCTGATTTTGTAGCTTATGATGTTACTAAACATAATCTTGATGTAAAAATGCCTATGGCAAAAGATGAAAATGAAGTAGCTTTAAGTGAATCGGAAAGTAGAGCAAAATTAGAAAAATACGGAATTCCATTTCCTGGATCCATTGTTGCTAAAACAGAAGCAGAAGCAATAGCAGCGGCTAAAAAGATTGATTATCCTCTAGTAGCTAAAATAGATAGCCCTGATATTCTTCATAAATCTGATATTGGCTGTGTAAAATTAAATCTAAATGATGAAAATCAAGTTATAGAAGCATTTAAAGAAATTATAAATAATGCTAAACAACATTATCCAAATGCACAAATTGATGGTGTTCAAATTACTACTATGGTTAAAAGTGGAGCAGAAATGATTATAGGCGTAAATAATGATCCTAATTTTGGACCATGCTTGCTTTGTGGTTTAGGCGGGGTATTTGTTGAAGTATTTAAAGATACTGCATTGTGTCTTGCACCTGTTTCTAAAGATGAAGCTTACGAAATGGTTAACTCACTACAAGGTATTAAATTATTACAAGGATATAGAGGCAGTAAACCTGCTGATATAGATGCATATGTAGAGGCAATAATTAATGTTTCTAATTTTGCATGTGATAATATTAATAATTTAAAAGAGCTTGATATTAACCCAATATTTGTATATGAAGATAATGTTTGTGCAGTTGATGCCCTGATAGTTGAAAAATGAAAAGTAAACACAAATAAATACTAGGAGGTTATTTATGAAAGATAAACGGCAAAAGTATTTAACTATTTTAGCCCTGTCACTTAGTGGTGGTTCAATTTACCTTTTACCATATCTTAAATATGTATTTTATGATCAACAGTTAGCAGTTATGGGTATTAATAATCAGCAATCTGACTTACTTTTAACTATGTATGCAATGGGATGTATGTTAGTTTATATACCTGGAGGTATGGTTGCTGACAGATTCTCTGCTAAGAAGTGTATTTTATTTTCTTTGATTAGTACTACAGTACTCGCTTTATTATATGCTTTTACTTTTAACTATAAATTATCGTTGGTTATCTGGTTGTTATTAGCAATTACAACAACTTTTGTTTTCTGGAGTTCGTTGATGAAAACAATTAGATTAATTGCTGATGATGATGAACAAGGAAGAATGTTTGGACTTTATTATGCAGGAAATGGAATAACAGGCGCAATTGGTAATTCTACTGCACTATGGGCGGCTGGTCTTTCAAGTGACCCTTGTTTAATGCAGTTTTAGTTATCGCAGCAGCAACTACAATATCAGCTATTTTAGTTGCTATATTTTTAAAAGATGATAAAAAGGCTAAACTTGAAACTTCTGAAGAAGAGAAGTTCCACTTTGGAGATGTTAAAACCTTAATTAAGAATCCAATGCTTTGGATATTTTCAATTGTAATTTTAAGTGGTTACACTTTATATTCAAGCACCACTTACTTTACACCTTATTTAACTAATGTAATTGGTGTTTCTCCAGAAGAATCTGGTATATTCTCAATTATTAGAACGTATATCTTTATGTTACTTGCTCCGGTAGGAGGATATCTTGCTGATAAAGTATTTAAATCTACAAGCAAATGGTTTATGGTAGCATTTTCTGTTCTAGCTGTTTTCTTTATTTCGGTTTTATTCATACCAGAGGGAGCAAATCCATTATTTGTTAGTATATTTACCTTGTTGCCAGGAGCTTTTGGTTTAGCTCTTTATGGTGTAGTGTTCTCCATAATTGGAGAAGCTAAAATACCTGTAGCCGTTACAGGTACAGCAGTAGGTATTGCATCTATTATTGGATATACACCGGATTTATTTATGTCTGCTATGTTTGGCACCTGGTTAGATAAGTTTGGTAACGGAGGATACACGTATATCTTTCTTTTCTTAGCAGGAATAGGATTTTTAGGCTTAATAGCTTCTTCTTTAATTAGAAGAAAATGTAAAATTAATGATAAAGATTGTGATATAACCCAAACTATTTAATATATAGTATGGATTATGTAAAGAAAAACTTTGCATAATCCATACTTAAATTAAAATGTTCCTAGATAATTAATAAAAAAGGTTAGATAGGTAATTACATATATCTGAAATAGATGTAATTACCTATCTGAGCTTAAGCATGGGATGGGGGGAAACTTGCATGACAGATGCAAATAAAAATATTAAACAAATTTCCTTTTTAAAAGCATTAATTCCTATTGTTTTTTTAATCGTTGCCTTGATTTCTACACTGAAATTTTTTGATGGAGATCCTCATATGGCAATCTTTGCTTCTACTATAGTTGCAGGTCTAGTAGCAAAATCAGCAGGACACTCTTGGAAAAGTTTAGAACAGGGTATAGTAGATACCTTTTCTAAGACAACGCAATCAATATTAATCTTTTGTATTATAGGTATCGTAATTAGTACCTGGATTCTTGCTGGGATCGTTCCAGCTATGATATTCTATGGATTAAAAATTATTGCACCTAGTATTTTTCTTATTACATCATGTTTAATATGTGCTATTGTTGCATTGGCTACTGGAAGTTCTTGGACAACAGTTGGTACAGTTGGGATTGCCATTATTGGAATGGGGCAGGGTTTTGATATTCCTTTACCGATAGTTGCAGGTTCGATAATTTCTGGTGCTTATTTTGGAGATAAATTGTCTCCTCTGTCCGATACGACAAACTTAGCATCAGCTATGGCAGAAGTTAATTTATTTGATCATATAAAACATCTTTTATATACGAGTATTCCAAGTTTAATGATAGCTTTAACTATTTATGGAGTTTTAGGAATAAAATACGGAAATGCATCTCTTGATACCGGATCAATAGATCTTTTATTGACTAATTTATCTTCTCAGTTTTATATTTCTCCGGTATTATTAATTCCGCCGGTATTAATTATTGCTATCGTTATTATGAGAATACCAGCTATACCTGGGTTAGTTGGTGGAGTAATTTTAGGATCACTTTTTGCCTTTGTTTTTCAAGGATCAGATATGACTACAATTATTAGAGTTGCTCATTATGGTTATGTATCAAATACAGGAATTGAGAGTGTAGATTCTTTATTAACTAATGGTGGCTTAAATGGCATGATGTGGGCTTTATCTTTAGTATTTGCCTCTCTTAGTTTTGCTGGAATTATGGAAACATCTGGAATGATAAACGCGATTGCAGAAAAAATATTAGTTTATGCAAAAAGAACTGGCTCGCTCATATTAGCCACTGTGCTAACTTGTTTCTCAATTAATATAATGACTGGTGATCAGTATCTTTCTATAATATTTACTGGTAAAATGTATAAAAAATCCTATACTCTTAAAGGTTTACATACTAAAAATCTGTCCAGAACTTTAGAAGATGCGGGTACCTTATCTTCTCCACTTGTTCCTTGGAATGCATGCGCCGTCTTTATGGCAACCACTTTAGGTGTAAGTACTATGGCTTATTTACCTTTTGTATTTTTTAATTTATTTAGTCCAATAATTGCTGTTATTTTTGGTTATTTAAATATAGCTATAGAACAAAAAGATCAGGATATCTGATCTTTTTGTTAATTTAATATAAATTATTAAGAGGAGGAATAGAATATTATGATAATAGAAAATGAATATCAGCTGTTTATAAATGGTAGTTTTAAACCATCAACCGCTAATGAATTTACTAAGGTAATAAATCCGTGTACTGGAAAAGTTTTAACTAAGGTAACTAATGCTACAACTGAAGATGTGGATAGAGCTGTAGAATCAGCGAAAAATGCTTACGGTGTTTGGAAAAATACTAGTGTAATGGATCGAGCAAATTTATTATTAAAATTAGCTGATAAAATTGAAGAAAATGCGGATTATTTAGCAAAAGTTGAAACTATAAATACTGGTAAGCCAATTGTCGAAACAAGAGAAGACATTGTAGCTGTAATAGATCAATTTAGATATTTCGCATCAGCCATTAGGACTGATGAAGGAAGTTATATAAAGCACGATAAAGATAATTTTAGTATTTTAGTAAAAGAGCCCTTAGGAGTAGTGGCGCAAATTATACCTTGGAATTTTCCTTTCCTTATGGCAGGTTGGAAACTGGCACCAGCCATAGCAGCTGGTAATTGTGTAGTGATAAAGCCTGCAACTAATACACCAGTTTCTCTACTAGAGTTAGCAAAAATAAGTCAAGGTATTTTACCTCCAGGGGTTTTAAACGTAATTACAGGATCAGGTAAAAAATGTGGTGAAAATCTTATTATGCATCAAGATGTGAAAAAAATTGCCTTTACTGGTTCTACTGAGGTAGGTTCAAATATAGGGCAAATTGCAGCTTCAAAAATAATTCCTGCTACCTTAGAATTAGGAGGTAAGTCTGCTAATATTATTTTTCCAGATGCTCCAATGGAAAAGGCTATCGAAGGTGCTGCTATGGCAATTTTATATGGACAAGGTCAAGTTTGTTCTTCGGGTTCGCGTCTTTTTGTTCATGAAACTATCTATGATGAGACTATAGAAAAATTAGTTAAGATTTTTAACAGTGTTAAAATTGGTGATCCTTTACGAGAAGATACAAGAATGGGTTCTTTAATAAATGAAACTCATTTTAAAAATGTAATGAACTATATTGAAATAGGTAAAAGGGAAGGCGCAAAACTATGTTGTGGTGGAGAAAGAATTGATGAGGGCGAATTTTCTAAAGGCTGGTTTTTACAGCCGGCTTTATTTAGTGAAGTTGATAATAAAATGAGAATTGCTCAAGAGGAAATTTTTGGTCCAGTTCTAGTCGTTATCAAATTTAAAAATGAAGAAGAAGTAATTGAAATGGCAAATGACAATATTTATGGTTTGGCTGGTGCTGTCTGGACTCGTGATATAAACCGGGCGCTAAGAATAGCAAACAAAACCGAAACTGGCACAATGTGGATCAATGAATATAATTTGGTGCCTTCTCATTCTCCGTTTGGGGGTTATAAAAAATCTGGTATAGGTCGAGAGGTCCATAAAATGGCATTAAATCATTATACACAAACAAAAAACATCTTTGTAAGCTTAGATGAAAGCATAAAAGGTTGGTATAGGTAATTAATACAAACACACAAGCCCTTTAAATTTAAAGCCTTAGACGGCAAATTTAAAGGGCATTTTTTTATAGATTTAAATTTATATACACATTATCGATATCATCTTGAGTAATGCCAATATATCTTAAAGTTATCGAAGGTGCCGAATGATTATATATTTTTTGTAATAATGTGATGTCAATTCCTGCCTGATAAGCATGATAACCAAAAGTTTTACGCAGTGAATGTGTGCCTATTGGTTCTGTTATTCCTACCTCCTTGGCAGCAGCATTTAATATTTCCCAAGCCTGTACTCTGGAGATCGCTTGATTATCCCCTTTTCTTGATTTAAATAAGTACATTTCTGGTTTAATTTCGTCTAGGCTAGTAATATATCTTGTGATGGCTTTTTCTGACGCTTTGTTAACAGGAAATTTTTTTATTTTGCTTGTTTTTGTTTCTCTTAATTCGATATAACTTTTTACTTTGCCTTTATTCATAATATCTTTGATTTTTAATTTTAATAAATCGCTTATTCTAAGCCCTGAATTTATACCTAAAACAAATAATAAATGATTCCTTGACCCAAATGTTTCATTAGCAAGTAGTATTTTCTTTATGGTTTCGATCTTTTTTATCTCTCGTATAGGTTGTACTAATTCCATAAAATGGCCCCTTTCCAATCTTACATAATCCTATTATAAAGCATTAACTGTTATATTAAAAGTAATTATATGGAATCTTTAACCAACGTATAATACGCATTATATGAACGAAACCAATCTTACATAATACTCTTTAGTTAGATTGGTGAAAATGCAGATAAATTGGTATAATTAAGGACTTTAAAGAATGTTTCTAATGTTACTTTTATTAAAAGCGTTTTCGTTTAATTTTTAGTAATTTTGCCTTAGTTCACAATAAGTAGTAAAATACTAAAAAGGGAATGCTATTGATGCTGAGAACGCAAAGGGTGATGAGGATGAATTTAATTAAGGAGGAAGATACATGGATAATAATGATATATTAATCAGATTAAGATATGCCTTAGATATAAAAGATACTGATATGGTGGAGATTTTTAAATTAGGGGAAGTAAAGTTAACAAAAGAAGAAGTAAAAAAAATGCTCATAAAATCTCAGGATACTTTAATGGAAGAAGATGAAGACTTAAGTACTGGAGAAGAAAATTTAAAATGCACAAATCAAATGCTAGATTCGTTTTTAAATGGATTTATTATTTTTAAGAGAGGCGTGCAAGACCCGAAACCTGGACAATCTGATAAAAAAGTGTTAGCTATAAAAGATAATTATAATCTTAATAATATTACCTTTAAGAAATTAAAAATAGCCTTATCTTTAACCAGTGAAGATATTCTTGATATCTTAGAAGAAGCAGGGGTAATTATTACTAAAGGAGAGTTAAGTGCTATATTTAGAAAAGAAGGACATAAAAATTACAAAGAATGTGGAGATCGATATATAAGGAATTTTTTAAAAGGATTGGCTCTAAAATACAGAGGATAAGGAAACTAAATATTAATTTTAAAGAGGTATGTTATGGATACAATCACTCATACATTGATGGGACTTACCGTATATGGCTCTGTGAATAAAGAAAATATTGCGCAACCAACAAAAAAAGCGATTTTTGTAGCAGCTATCGTAGGTAATCAAATTCCTGATATAGATATACTGTTTAACCTCGTAGAAAAAGGTAGGATAATGTATCAAATGTGGCATAGGGGGGTTAGCCATTCCTTACTCATGGCACCCTTTTGGGCTCTAATTATTTATGCAATCTGTTATTTGATTTGGAAAGACAAAGATAAAAGGATTTTTTATATAGCACTTATAAGCGTTTTTTTACATATTGGTTTTGATGCTCTAAACACCTGGGGAACTGGACTTTTTGAACCCTTTTCTTCCACTCGAGTAACTTTAGGTATGATATCGATAGTTGATGTAGTTATTTGGTTATTTATGCTTATGGGCTTTGCTTTTATAAAGTTTAAAAAAACATATCCAGAGTATAAGATTTGGAGAATTGTTTGGATGATAATCTTTGTTCACGTTATAGTTCAGTGTGTGCAAGGTCAAATAATTAGCATGGATGCTGATTTAGCTTATGAAAAATCCGTAATTTCAGCAAGTTTTGTTCCAGGTAATTTTTCAGTCATTGGTAAAAATGAAGATGTGGTTGAGATTTATATTAAGACGGTTTGGGGAGCGAAGAAAAATATTCAGATATTGCATTCTAAGGAAAAAGCAGATTTAACACCTTTGTTTGCTGAAAACCCCAAGGCAGAGGTTTTAATTCAGTGGTCTCCATTTGTCGTAATTGTTGAGGAAGAAAATAGGCTTGGAATTTTTGACCCTAGATTTTACCGAAATGGCAGTTCTTTCTTAGCTGAATATATTGAGAAAAAGTAAAAGGTATTAAAGATACTTATGGTATACTTATCTTAGAAATTTCGAGACAAATCAATAAAAAGGAAATGGTATAAAATGAAAAAATCAAAAGAATTTAGCAAAAACTTACCTATCCGAACGGTATTTATTATTTGTTTTATAATAAGTATATCTCTTACAATTGGAATAATTGGTTATATTGTTTTCACAAATTGGTTTACGTCAATAGATGAAACAATTACAAAAATGGCTGAGGATATGAATAGAGCAGTTGTAAATAATATTGATGCTTTTATTCGTGTTCCGCTAGATATAAACAGCTCTAATAGAGGTCTTTTAGAAAAAGGTGTTGTAGATATTAATAATGAGCTAAATCGGGAAATGTTTTTTGTAAATATACTTAATAGTCAAAAAGGAGATAGTTTATATAGTTTTAGCTATGGTACTGAGTCAGGAGAGTATTATGGTGCTCGTAGAAATAAAAATAATAATATTGAAATAATGAGAAACAATGCTGCTACAGGTGGTCATTCCTGGTATTACTCTGTTACCGAAGACATGACAGCGGGTGACCGAGTAGTTGAAGCTGGTAAATTTGATCCGAGGACGAGAGATTGGTATAAGGCAGCAAAAGAAAGAAAAGTTCCCGTATTCTCACCAATCTATAAACATTTTGTCATGGATGACCTAACAGTGTCTGCTTCAGTACCTATTTATAATCTCGACGGTGAGTTTAAAGGAGTATTAGGTTCGCATATAACGCTTTCCAAGATAGATAATTATTTAAAACAAATTGTAAAACCTGAAAATGCACAAGCTGTTATTGTGGAAAAAAATTCTGGTGAACTAATTGCAAATTCATTAAATATCGATAACTTTGATACTCTTGAAGATGGGACGTTTAAAAGACGTAACATTGATCAAATTGATAATATAGCTATAGTACAAGCATATAATAAATACAAGAATGACCATAGTGAAAGCTTTGATATACACTATGAAAAGTATAGGCTACATTTTAATGTAACCGAATATCATCAGGAAGGTTTAGACTGGGTAATTATTGCTGCACTGCCTAGAAGTATTTTAGCTACAAGTGCTATGAACAGTATTCAAGTGGCTGTAATTTTAACTATTATTTCACTTATTTTATCGGTCCTTATTTACTTAAAGCTGACAAAAAAATTATTAAGCTCTATAGATAGATTAATAGCTACAACTGAGAAATTTTCAGCAGGTGACATGGAGCAAAGAGTAAGTATAACTAGGGATGATGAAATAGGCAGGATAGCTCAATCATTTAATAAGATGGCAGATACAATGTATGGACTTATCAATAATTTAGAGAAAAAAGTAGAAGAAAGAACAGTAGAATTAACAGAAGCTAATAGTGTATTAAGAGAAAAATTGCAACAAATAGAATATTTAAGCTTTTATGATCATTTAACAGGGCTATATAACCGAAGGTATTTCGAAGAATCAATTTTAACATTAGATACTGAGAAAAATCTACCCATTGCTATAATAGCAATTGATGTGAACGGTTTAAAACTCACTAATGATGCCTTCGGACATGAAATGGGAGATCTATTGCTTCAAACTGTGGCTGACATATTAAAAAAAGCTTGTAGGTCAGAAGACATTATTTGTCGTATGGGTGGAGATGAATTTTGCATATTACTTTCCCAAACTGATGAAACTCAAGTTGAAAAATTAAAACAGAAAATCATTTCTGTTGTTTCTAGCACAAAGCTTGGAAGTGTAATAGTTTCTTTATCTATTGGATATGCATTGAAAATAGAAGTTGGTAATGATATAAAAGATATACTTAAGCTTGCTGATAATAATATGTATCAAGATAAGCTAACACATGGTAAAACAATGAGAAGTAAAACAATTGAGACTGTACTCCGAAATATTAACCATAAGTATGACCAAGAGCAAATTCATACCGAAAGAGTTTCCCAGTATTGTGAAGCAATTGCAACTGCCTTAGGTCTTAGTAATAAAGAAATTCAGGATATCAAAATTGCCGGAATCTTGCATGACATTGGGAAAATAATGGTACCAGCTGAATTATTAAATAAGCCTGGCCAGCTAACATCCGAAGAATTTGAAGTAATCAAAAGGCATCCAGAAATAAGTTATCAAATATTAAAAGTAGTGGATGAATATGCTGCACTAGCAGAAGATGTACTTTATCACCATGAACGCATTGATGGTAAGGGTTACCCCAAAGGCCTAAAAGGCAAGGATATTCCCTTAAATGCAAGAATAATTGCAGTAGCAGATGCCTATGAAGCTATGACTGCTAGTAGACCTTATCATAATTCTAAAACTAAAGACGAAGCAATAGCTGAATTATTAAAAAATGTTAATACCCAGTTCGACCTAGAGATAGTGAAGGTATTTGTGGAAGAAGTTCTGTAAAAAATGGACAACTAATTAAACACCTTATTTTACACTCTCATAATGACAAATGAAATGAACTTAAATATTTTTTAAGTTCATTTTCTTTGCCAAGAATTATTATATAGATACTTAAATGCACTTACTATTTTATAGATTTAAGCTTAATAATATCTCTCCAGAATTCTTCTTTAGTAGCCATATTAGTTTCAATTGAATTTATTTTTAATAATATCTTTTAACATTTGCTCCATAGGATATTCCTCCTGGTTATTTACTCGCTTTTAATAATAATATCATTTTTTAAGAATTTAAAATACTTTTAAATTCCTCTAAGCTTGTAAGTGGGGGGTGGCACGAATGATTTTCACAAACAAAAACCGTAGGTTTATTTTCCACTTGCTGATTATTTTCTAAAAAAGGAGCAATACTAATTAAACTTTCTCGTGTACCATTATTCAAAAGATGCGTAGTAGTAAAAGGTTCAAAATTATGTGTTAAAGTATCTTTATATTGCTGCATTTCTTCTTTAGTTCCCATGAAGACAATTTCAGTTGACTTTGATATATTATATAGAAGTGCATTAAATAAAAACGAATGGGCAGTGGGGCTGTTTTCAACTGTTCCACCAAAGGTTTCAAAGATTTGATTTGCCTTATTCTCTAACTCTTGGTCACCTGTAAGTCTAGCTAATTTTAAAAAGTTATAGGCAGCTACAGAGTTACCAGAAGGCATGGCTCCATTATAAATTTCCTTTGGTCTAGCAATTAATTTTTCACTATCCGATCCAGAGAAAAACAAACCACCTTTTTCATTATCCCAAAACAATTTAAGTAATTCTTGATTTAAATCTAATGCTTTTTTCAAATAATGAGGTTCATAATTTGCTTCGTATAGTTCAATTAATCCCCATATTAAAAAGGCATAATCATCCACATAACCCAAATGTTTAGCTTCTTTTTCTCTAAATCTTGCTAAAAGCCGCTTATCTTGATATAAATTAGTAAATATAAAATCCGCGGCCTTTTTTGCCGCTTGGGCATAGTCTTGATTATTTAGAATCCTAGCACCATAACTAAAAGCAGCTATCATTAAACCGTTCCAGGAAGTTAAAATTTTATCATCTTTATGCGGAGGAATTCTTTTTTCTCGATAATCATATAATTTTTTACGCATATTATTATAATCATGATTCTCTAAATCTTTAAGGTCTACCCGAATTAAATTTGGAATATTTTTTCCTTCAAAATTTCCTGTTGAAGTAATATCATACATTTTACAAAAGTTCGTACCTTCTTCTATTCCTAAAAGATTTAAAATTTCAGCTTGATCCCACAGATAAAATTTACCTTCAATACCTTCTGAATCAGCATCTTCAGCTGAATAAAATCCTCCATCTGGAGAAGTCATTTTTTCCAGGACATAGGTAAAAACTTTCCTAGCTACATCACTAAATAATTCATCTTTTGTTATTTGATAAGCCTCTAGATATACTACGGCTAGGAGGGCATTGTCATATAACATTTTTTCAAAATGAGGTGCAAGCCACCTATCATCAGTTGAATATCGTGAAAAACCAAACCCAATATGATCAAACATTCCACCTTTATACATACTTTTTAAGGTATCAGTCACCATGTCTAAAGATTTTTGATCTTTATTGACTTTATAATATCTTAATAAAAACATAAGATTGTGAGGAGTAGGAAATTTCGGTGCTTTTCCAAAGCCACCATACTTAGTGTCGAATATTTTATTAAAAGTTTTAAAGGATTTTTCAATTGTTTGATTTGAAATATTTCCTGTCCTTTCTGTAAAAAAATGCTGATTAACTTGTTTTATAATATCCTCACTAGACTCTAATAATTTTTCATGATCATTAAACCAAACTAAACTAATATTTTTTAAGAGCTCAATAAGTCCAGTCATTCCCATTCGAGTATTTTTAGGAAAATAAGTTCCTGCAAAAAATGGCTTTTTATCTGGTGTCATAATGATAGTAAGAGGCCACCCGCCCTGACCAGTTAAAGCCTGACAATAAGTCATATATAAACCATCAATATCAGGTCGTTCTTCACGGTCTACTTTAATTGCTATATAATGTTTATTCAAAACCTCAGCTACTTCTTCATCCTCAAAAGATTCTCTTTCCATAACATGACACCAGTGACAGGTGGAATAGCCAATGCTTAAAAAAATCGGTTTATTTTCTTGTGTAGCTTTGTCAAAAGCTTCGCTACTCCATGAATGCCAATCAACAGGGTTATAGGCATGTTGCAAAAGGTAAGGGGATTTTTCGTGGATTAGTCTATTGGATTTTCTACTTATGTTCATAAGGCATTTCCTCCTAGTTATATTTAATACCTCAATCGTGTGTACTAACCTTTCTATTTTTCCCAGTTTCAATCTATGTATCCTCTGATCTTTAAGACTATGTAGTAAAAGAGGTTGAGTATAGATAAAAAAGTATAAGAAAATGCAAGAAGGAGAGATTTTGATTATAATAGATAAAAACTTTAAAGGAGTTTAAATCAAAATTAATTACATTTTTATTCATGTAATTAATTTACCATTTACGCTAATAATATATATATATTATTTTAAAGGTGTGGTTATATGGATTTACCTAGTAGGAAAGAAAGAAGACAAAGTGTTAAACAAACTATAAAACAAACAGAAATGAAAAGTATAAGAAGTGCAAAAAATACCAAAAGCACTAAACGTACAAAGATTACCAAAACATTTAGTAATTCCAAAACTAACCCTCACAAAAAAGGATATTTGGGATATTTATTTTTAGTACTTTTCTTACTTATTAATGGGTTTTTAATTTATACCTTAAACACCTTTCTTCTATTATTTTCTATACCCGCACTTTTAGTGTATGTTTTTTTACAGTTTTTCCAAATAAATAAAAAAGTTTTAGTGATAAATCTTATTTGCACCTTTATCTTAACTATTGGTATTTTTGAGGTGTTATATAGACAAAACTTTCAATAGTAAAACCTTAATATGGTATAATATTATAGTAACTAAAACAGGTTAGGTGGTTTTTGAATATGTGTAAGTGTCATGGCGAAATAGGATCGTTAAATAAGAGGATTAAAGAAGAACTAAATAGTTTTTTTGATTATAAAATATTACGCAATCAGATAATATCTCTAGATTTAATTGAAAGTATGGTTACCCTTACAAGAGAAATTAAAAAGGAAATAGCTGTTTGTATTGATAATAAAGGAAAAGTTATTGATGTAATTGTGGGAGAAAAAAGTCTCGTAGAAATACCTAGTTTATGGGTTAAAAGAGATCAGCTTGGTTTAAGTGGGGTTAGATGTATCCATACACATCCTAGTGGTGATTCTTCTCTTAGTGACGCGGATTTAAGTACATTAACTAATCTACATTTAGACTGCATTGTTGCACTAGGAATAAATGATTCTCTTTCATGTAGTATTGCTTATCCTATTAATATGAATGAAAACAATCAAATAATCTATGAAAAGAAGGAACACTTAACTACGGAAGCTTTATTAGAAATACCTTTTGAACAAATTATTCTAGATTTCAATAAAAATTATGAGCCTCAAGGTCTTTTGGTAAAAGAAGCAGAAGAAAAGGCTCTATTAGTTGTTGTAGACTGGTCTAAAGAAACTGAAGAAGTTGTTACTGAATCTGCGGAAGAACTAAAAAATCTAGCAACTACTGCGGGATTAATTGTTTCTGAGACTATTATTCAAAAACGAGATCGACCAGATTCCCTTTATTTTATTGGAAAAGGAAAGCTACAAGAAATATCATTATATGTTCAGCAAAATAATATTGATTGTGTAATTTTTGATGATATGCTTAGTCCATCTCAACAAAATAATTTAATGGATGTTTTAAAGGTAAAGGTTTTAGATAGAACTAGCCTTATTTTAGATATATTTGCACAACGAGCTAAAACAAAAGAGGGGAAATTACAAGTACAACTAGCTCAGCTTAATTATCTCTTGCCACGTCTTACTGGTAAAGGAATAAGCATGTCCCGCCTTGGTGGGGGAGTTGGAACTAGAGGACCAGGAGAAACAAAATTAGAGACTGATAGAAGATATATAAAAAGACTGATTCATAATATTGAGACACAGTTAAAAGAAGTAAAAAAACAAAGACAAATTCATATTGATAAAAGAAAAAACAATAATGTACCTGTAGTAGCTTTAGTTGGATATACTAATGCTGGTAAATCTTCACTCCTTAATATCTTAGCAGATGAAAACGTATTGGCTGAAAATAAATTATTTGCTACCCTTGACCCAGTAACCAGAAAAGTAGTTTTAGATAATAATCAAGAAGTGCTTTTAACTGACACAGTTGGCTTTATAAAAAAGCTTCCTCATCAATTAATTTCTGCCTTTAGAGCAACTTTAGAAGAAATAATTTATGCAGATCTATTACTCCATGTAGTAGATATAACTAATGAAAATTATGAAATGCAAATTAAAACAGTTAATAACGTTTTAAAGGAAATAGGAGTTACAGATATTCCTACTATTTATGTTTACAATAAGGTAGATTTATTATCTGAAATTCCACCTATTAACTCAGAAGATAGTTTTTGTTATTTATCAACAAAAACAGGTGTAGGTATAGAAGATGTAAAAAATATATTAGCAGATCACTTTTTTACTGAGAAAAAGTACGAGGTTCTTATTCCGTATACTGAAGGAAAATTAATTGAAAAAATACACAATATAGGTACTGTTGATAGTCTTTCTTATGAAGAAGAGGGAACTTTAATTTCTTTTACATCATTTACAGATAATGTAGATTTAGACATCTTAAAACATCAAAAATAAAGCAGAAAGTAGAGTAGGTAATAATGAAAAGTTTTTTTAAACTAATTCAAAATAATTTTAACTTAAGTGATGATTTAATGGAAATCATTGAAAAAAGTTATACAAATGTACAAACTCCATGGCAGAAAATATCTGATATTACTGCCATTAATCAATTTAAAATTTTAAAAGCATTTCAAAAACATAAGGCATCTGATTTTCACTTAAATGGTTCTACCGGCTATGGTTATGGTGATGTAGGCAGGGACTTGTTTGAAGAAATATGGGCTAGTATATTTAAAAGTGAAGCAGCTCTTGTAAGATCTAATATAGTTTCTGGAACTCATGCTATAGCAATTAGTCTATTTGGTAATTTAAAGCCAGGTGATGAGGTTATTTCAATTAGTGGTACTCCTTATGATACTTTACTTGAAATTATAGGAAAGAATAAAGAACCTGGTACCTTATCAGAATTAAATATATCCCATAAGGTTATTGACTTAACTTCGGAAGGGGATTTTAATTATGATCAGATAAAAGACGAGATAACAGAGCAAACTAAAATGATTTGCATTCAAAGATCCAGGGGATATAATTGGAGACCATCTTTAACTATAGCTAAGATTAAGAGTATAATTAGCTATCTTAAACAAATTAATCCAAATTTAATTTGTTTTGTGGATAATTGTTATGGTGAATTTGTAGAAGAAATCGAGCCTATCGAAATAGGAGCTGACCTAGCAGCTGGTTCTTTAATTAAAAACCCTGGTGGGGGCCTAGCTCCCAGGGGAGGATATGTTGTAGGAAAAAAAGACTTAGTAAATAATGCATCGCTTAGATTAACAGCTCCAGGTATCTCGGGAGAAGTAGGGTCAGCACTAGATTTTAATCGATTAGCTTATCAAGGTTTATTTATGGCTCCTTTAATCGTTGAGCAAGCTTTAAAGGGATCTATATATACTTCTGAGCTATTAGACGCTTTAGGATATAATGTATCTCCAAAAGCATCAGAAAAACGAACTGACATAATTCAAGCAATAAAATTAGAAAGTCCTGAAAAAATGCGTTTATTTTCAAAAGGTATCCAAAGCGCATCACCTTTAGACTCTCATGTAACTCCTTATGAAACAGCATTACCTGGTTATGATGATGCTGTAATTATGGCTGGAGGAACATTTATTCAAGGATCATCTATTGAATTAAGTGTCGATGGTCCATTTCGCGAGCCATATATTATATATTTGCAAGGTGGCTTAAGTGTGAACCATATTATTATAGGAGTAATTTCGGCAATAAGAGAAATTAAAAAAATTCTCAATAAATTAATAAACTTTGAATATAATTATAAATGTAACAAAAAAAGTTTAGAAAGCAGAGGTTTGATTATGAAAAAAATTAAGGTTGGTTTAATGTTTGGGGGAAGATCTGGTGAGCATGAGGTTTCTTTAAAATCAGCAGCCTCTATAGCCAAAACATTTAATAAAGATAAATACGAAATTATACCTATTGGAATTGCTAAAGACGGTAAATGGTACGCTCCCATAGACATTTCTGGTATTGAAAATTTTTCGCAATTTATAAATACTGAAAATCAAGTAACAATACTACCTTATCCTAATGAAAATAAGCTTATAAATATTAAAGATAATACAGTTGTTAGTAAGCTAGATATAGTATTTCCTGTGTTACATGGTACTTTTGGTGAAGATGGTACTATACAAGGCTTATTGGATTTAGCTAATATACCTTATGTTGGTTCTGGAGTACTAGGTTCTTCAGTGGGTATGGATAAAATTGCAATGAAGGATATCTTTGCTCAGCATGACTTATCCCAAGTTAAATACATAGGGGTGCTTCGTTCCGAAATAGAAAGGGATATTGAAAAGGTGATAGGGGAGATAAGGGATTACCTTGAATTTCCATTGTTTGTAAAACCTGCTAATTTAGGATCTAGTGTAGGTATTAGTAAGGCTAATTCTGTTTTGGAATTGAAGGAATCACTTATTGAAGCTGGTAAGTATGATCGAAAAATTATTATTGAAGAAGGACTTAATGTTCGCGAGATTGAAGTTAGTGTTTTAGGTAATGATAATCCAATAGTTTCCCTTCCTGGGGAAGTAATTCCAAGTAATGAATTCTATGATTATAAAGCAAAATATATTGATAATTCTTCAACTTTAAATATACCAGCTAAAATAGATGAAAAAGTAATTTATAAAATTCAAGAATTAGCTAAAAGGGCCTTTTTAGCTTTAGATTGTGCTGGTTTAGCGAGAGTAGATTTCTTTATTTGTAAAGATATCGGAGAAATATATCTTAATGAAATAAATACATTACCTGGTTTTACATCAATTAGTATGTATCCTAAATTGTTCGAAGTGACTGGAATCATGATGGCTGATTTATTGGAGAATTTAATTAGTCTTGGTTTTGCTAGGTGTGATGAAAAGAATAAAAACTTAACTTCTTTTGAATTTTAATATTTGTAATTTTAATATTTGTTTAGCTAAATTTGCATTGTAAAAATAAACGCTCTAGAATTGTCTATAGCGTTTATTTTTTATAAAATTACTTAAATATTTTCATTTTTTAAGATTGGGTTTTTATCTTTTACTTCTTTTAATCTATGCAGATTACTGTTTACATAAATAGAAGTAGTAGCTAAATTTTCATGACCAAGAAAATCTTGAATATCGTGTATTGATACGCCTTTATCAGCTAGTATGGTTGCAAAACTATGTCTTAACTTATGAGTAGTAAATTTCCTTTCTTCATTATTTAAATTTGCAAGCAAAAAAAGTTTATCAATGATTAATTGTACACCTCTAGTTGAAATGCGTTGTTTTAAACGCGATAGAAATAGAGCCTGCCTATGACCAGTTTTTATTTCATAAGACTTAGGTCTAACTTTTAAATATGTATTTATAGCACTTATGCAGGTTTCATTTAAAGGCAAGATTCTTTCTTTTTTACCTTTTCCTTTAATTAGGATAGCATCATTTTCGATATCCTCTAAATTAATACTTACTAATTCGCTGAGTCTAAGTCCTAATTCTAAAAAAAGAATAATAATAGCTTTATCTCTTTCTTTAAATTTTCCCTCATATGACTTTAGAATTGGTTCAATAATGGTTATTATCTGATTTTCAGTCAAGGAAATTGGTTGCTTTTTTGGTGTGCGAATATCAATATCGCCAATAGGTGTAGCTGCTATTTTATTAGTAAATAATAAATAATCAAAAAACCGTCTTATTGATACTAACTTTCTTTTTTGAGATCTTTCATTATTTTTTAACACTCCAACATAAAAAGACATAAACCTTTGTACATCATTCCACGTCACACTGGTAATAATTTCATTTGTAAGTTCATCAAGTGATGTTTCTTTGAGGATTTGATTTATTTTTTCATCTAAATTAATATTAGGGTTTTTATGAAAAATTAAAATAAATCTAAAGAAAAATGATAAATCAAGCATATATTCATTAACTGTTTTAGGCGTAAGCCTGCGAGTATTTGCAATAAAATCTTGATAGTCAGATAAGTATAAATTTTGTTTAGTTTTCTCGCTCAAAATCATAACCTCCTTATACTTCACCAAATCATAATTTTGTGAAGTTCATATTATTAGATTCTCTAATAACTTATAAATTCCTTTTATTTTTAAATCTTTTTTTATTTTAACTTTATATTTTAAAATTAACTTTTTAAACAATAAAAAAAGGTTGGGCTTTTAAAAGGTCTTCCTTAAATCCTTTTAAAATATCACAACCTTTTTTATATTTTTATAATGACTTTAACTTTACTTATAATTAGTCAAAATCATATAATTCCGTGTATACTTTATTGAATTGACGCCAAATAGTTCCACGCTTTACATTTTCCTTTGCTACTAAATCATATTCACATATGCGCGTATTACTTTTTAGTATGGTAACTGTTCCAACCTTATCGCCTTTCTTGACTGGAGCTTTAATACTTGACATTAATTTTATTTCTTTTGTAATATTTTTGTCCTTACCTTTTGCAATTATTGTTCCAACATTATCTTTTGTAACTGCGGTAACAAAATCTTGTTCACCTTTATCAACATTAATTTGACCTACTTCTTGCCCTTTTTTCATGAATTCTTGATACTTGTATCCAGCAAAACCATAATTAAAGAGAGTCATGGCGTCTCTAAAATTACCTCTCCGTTCTTGTGCTCCTAATACAACAGAAATTAGACGTAAAGAATCTCTCTTTGCAGTTGAAGCTAAACAAAAACCTGATTCTTCACCAATCCATCCAGTTTTAAATCCATCCGCACCTTTATACCACCATAAGAGTTTATTGGTACTATCAAGTTGGAACGGTTTTTCGGTATTTTCACGTAATTTATAATGTTTAATTGATGTTAATTGTAATAATTCTTTATGTTTTAAACCTTCCTTTGCTATCATGGCCATGTCATATGCACTCGTATAGTGTCCTTCTGCTTTTAATCCATTAGTATTTTGAAATTGTGTATGTTTTAATCCTAATTCTTTTGCTTTTTCATTCATTGCTTTAATAAAAGATTCTTCACTACCATATAAATGTTCAGCAACAGCTACGCAAGAATCATTAGCAGATCCAACAGCAATAGAAATCAATAACTCTTTTAGTTTCATTTCTTCACCTGGTTCTAAATAGATTTGAGAACCACCATACTGTGAAGCATGTTCACTTGCTACCACCACATCCTCAAAATTACCTCTACCATCCTTAATTGCTTCAATAGCAACTAATAAGGTCATTAATTTAGTTACACTTGCTGGTGCTCTTTCAACATGAGGGTCCTTTTCATATAGAATTTTACCTGATTCAGCATCAATTAATATTACTGAAGGTGATTCTAATTTTAAATCATTTGCAAAAGTAGCTTGGGGTACTAATGTGAATAACAAAAGTAATAGTGTCATTATTGAGATACTTCTTTTCATGTTCACAAAACTTCCTCCTTAAATATTTCTTTTATTTTATTATTTCCAAAAAAGATTTAGGTATGCTTTATCTTTGAAGGTAAATAATATAAAAAGGAGGTGTTTTCATGACTTTATATATAGCAGTTTCATTATTACTATTTCTTGGAGGATTAACTTTATTTGTAATTGGCTCAAAAGTAATTTATCCTCTCTATTTAATGTTTATAGAACAAAAAGTAATTAGTAATCCTACAAAATTCCTCAAAAAGGTCAAATAAAAACTCCCTATTATTTAGGGATTTTTTATTATTAAATAGCTGAAATTATTTTTAAAACAAGTTTTCTTAAATCATGTTTAACATTTTCAGCTGTTGCAATAACTTCATTATGATCTAATTTTTTATCTAAAACTCCTGCTGCCATATTTGTTATACAAGAAATACCCAAAACTTCCATACTACCATGATTAGCAACAATAGTTTCAGGAACTGTTGACATCCCCACCGCATCGGCACCTATCACTCGTAAATATTTTATTTCTGCAGGAGTTTCATAGCTAGGTCCTGTTACCCCTGAATAAACGCCTTCTTCTACATGTATGCTTAATTCTTTAGCCATATCTTTAGCTATCGCCCTGAAATTAGGATTATAAGCATAACTCATGTCTGGAAATCTAACTCCAAATTCATTTTTATTTGTCCCTATTAAAGGATTAGTACCCATTAAGTTGATATGGTCTTTTATAATCATAATTGTTCCAGGTTTATAGCTGGTATTAATTCCACCTGCTGCATTAGTAACTAAAAGTTTCTTTACGCCTAATAATTGCATAACTCTAATAGGAAATGTTACTTGCTCCATATTATACCCTTCATAGTAATGAAATCTACCTTGCATTGCAATTACGGAAGTTCCTGACAGCATGCCTACAACTAATCTTCCTTCATGACCTTCAACGGTTGATACAGGAAAATTAGGTATTTCATTATAGGGAATATAAATTGGATTTTCTATTTCTTCAGCTAAAAAGCCTAATCCAGAACCTAAGATTAATCCTAATTCTGGTTTAATATTTATTTTTTCAGTTAGATATTTAATTGTTTTTTCCATATACTTTACCTCTCTTTAAAATTAATTAATTCTTTTTAATTTCATTCCACATACTTGTACCATAACCTTCATATTTAACATTAAAATATTCTGCTAAAGTTGCACCTAAATCTCCAAAGCTTGATCTAGTTCCTATATTTAAGTTTTTTTGTACTGAATTACCCATTATAAGTAGTGGTACATATTCTCTATTATGATCAGTGCCTGGTGTTGTAGGATCATTGCCATGATCAGCAACAAGAATTAAAATAGTATTTTCATCTAATATTTCCCAAAGCTCAGGTAATCTTTTATCAAAACCTTCCAATGCTTTAGCATAACCTACAGCATCATTTCTATGACCATATAAAGAGTCAAAATCAACTAAATTAGTGAAAACTAAACCTTCTTGTAAGTTTTCATAGGCAGAAATAGTTTTGTCGACACCTTCCATATTGTTTTTAGTTGGATAACTTTTACTTATACCTTCTCCTGCAAATATATCATAAATTTTCCCCACACTAATTACTTCTTTATTATTTTCTATAAGTGTATCAAGTAAGGTCTTTTTAGGTGGCTTTAAGGAATAATCATGACGATTTGCTGTTCTAACAAAATTTCCAGGAAGTCCTCTAAAAGGTCTCGCAATTACCCTTCCTACCTTAAACTTACCATCTAAAAGCTTTCGTGCACTTTTACACATATTATATAATTCTTCAATTGGTATTATGTCCTCGTGTGCTGCTATTTGAAAAACACTATCTGCTGAAGTATATATTATAGGGAATCCTGTTTCCATATGTTCTTTACCAAGTCTTTCTATGATTTCAGTACCAGAAGCTACTTCATTGCCTATAATATCTCT
Source organism: Desulfonispora thiosulfatigenes DSM 11270 (assembly GCF_900176035.1). NCBI lineage: Bacteria > Bacillati > Bacillota > Clostridia > Eubacteriales > Peptococcaceae > Desulfonispora > Desulfonispora thiosulfatigenes. Next base: position 352,096 of record NZ_FWWT01000022.1, read on the forward strand.
ACCGATTAATTGTTTAAATTCTGAAATTAATTCATCGGGAAACCCATTTGGAAATGTAGGCATTGCTTCTTCAGTTATAATGCCCATTAACTCCCAATGACCTGCAGTAGTATCTTTTCCTTTAGATAATTCTGCTAATTTACCGTAGCTACCGAGTGTATTAATTTGAGGTACTACTCCTGTTACTTCCGTTAAATTACCTAAACCCATTTTTTCTAAATTAGGCAAATTTAATCCTCTAACATGATCAGATATATTTTTTAAAGTATTACAATTATCATCTCCATATAGATGAGCATCAGGCAATTGACCTATCCCTAAACTGTCTAAAACTATTATAATTGCTTTTTTCATTAGTAACCTCCCCTATCTTAAGTAGGATATATTATAAATATTAAAATATACAGTTTTATTAAGTTATTCAATAATTGATTAAAAACTTCCTGCATTATTAGCTAAGTATTGGTTATATTAACTAATAAAGTATTGATTTTGGAAGGATGATAATATGTTAGCAAAAAAATGGAAAAGTGAAGGTTATGATAACGAAAAAGGTAATTTTACAATATTTTATGATTTGTGTAAGGGTTGTGGTTTATGTATAGAAAAATGTCCCACAAGTTGCATATCTTGGTCTAAGTCTTTAGGTTTCATGGGTACACCTTCAGTAATTCCAAATATGGAAAAATGTATTGTATGTGGTACTTGTGAATTAGTATGTCCTGAACCAGCAATAGTAATATCTCGAAAGCAAATTAAAAAATAAATAAAATACTAGAGTAAGAATTTAATTAAGCTATATTAATAATGAAAACGCACCCTCTAGCTAGACTTGAACTTTCTACTCGTCTATTCTATAGGGTGCATAGTTATTTATTATTAATTAGAACTTTATTATTTTATTTCAGCATATTTGATGTTAAAGGTATTACATATCCTTCTATTATGCCGGCTCCAATCATAATCACAGCTATACTTAGCATAATTACTGTATACCTTATAAAATAAGCAATTAATGAATAAGCATTATTTTTATTTCCTTTAACGAGATAGACACAAAAATTAACTGCAAGTATACCAGCTATTATTAAGGCGGGTATATTGATAATGTTTTGTGGTAAAACTGTTAATAATATCAGCATCAGACCCTCAAGAGCTTTATTTTTAATTAAAAACCCAACTGTAAATCCTAATATAAAACCTCTCGTAAAAATAATTATTAATATTAGTGGTAATCCAATAACAGTTAGCCCAAGAAACCAAACTTTTGCTAATGTTTGAAGATTTCTTAAGATTGCATATTTAATAGTTACCTGCGAATTATAATTATCATCTATATTTTTAATTCCATTATCCATAAAACTTTGCAAGTTAGTTATCTGGCTATCACTAAGGACATTTACCCCCATCGAACCGAAAAATATCCCCATAACAAAGAAGAAAAAGACTAAAATAATTATTATATAATTATTTCTAAAATATTTTTTAAAATCTAGCTTGACCAATCTCTTCATAATTTCCTCCTCTTTTGAAATCCTTTACATATAATATATATGCATAAAAAGAGGGTAATTATGACTAAATTTTATAAAGAAAGATATCCTTTGTTTATTATAATTTGATAGATATGACCAGCTGCTAAAATATCCTCATACGAATTACTACTTGCCGCAACTACTGCAATAGACTTGCCTTTAGCTAAATCAATTGCTCTTTGTGCGCAAATTAAGGCAGGATCATTTCCTTTATACAGAGTTGTTCTTGCCACGGTCCCAGTAGTGATAGAAGTGCTATATTGAAAAGCTGCATCATATGCCACTCCTCCTGTATCACTAACACATATCACAACCTTGTTGTCAAAGTCTGTGATTTTAGCTATTTCCGCTCCCAAATTAGGAATAATATCAGCAATTTTGGCTTTGCTTCTTTTAATACCCCTTATGACCTTTTGGCATTTCTTTTCTCTTTCTTCATAACTTCCATAACGTGGTTCGGAAATTAAAATTACTTCTGTATTATGTTCAAGAGCTTTTTGCCCGGCTAAATAACCAATTTGTTCAGGGTTTACCTTTACAGGTGCTCTAGTTAAATCAGGACTAGCCCCATATGCAAAAATAGCACCTTTTTCTAAAGCTATTTCAACTGATGTTGACATGTCGATTACGTCCACTATCATTACGAGATATCCTCTTTGTGAATAGAGGGCAGCGCCTGATGCATTAGCGGTCACGACAATCTCTTTGGTATTTTGTAAATTATTCATTTTCATACCCCGATATAATTTTATAGTTTTACTTTTAATAAAAGAAACTGTAGGGCAACTTGTGTTTTTATGTCTCTAATTTGACCTTTTTGCATAATTTCTTTTACTTCGTCAATTGATAAATTATAACTTTCTAAGATTTCATCTTCATCTAAGTTCATACTTCCCTTCGATAATTCTTTCGCAAAATAAATATGAATAAGTTCATTACAATAACCTGGAGAAGCATAAAAATCTCCAATTTTCTCCCAATGCTCCGCTATATATCCGGTTTCCTCTTGTAATTCTCGTTTAGCACAATCTAAAGGATCTTCATCTTTTTCAAGTTTCCCTGCGGGAACTTCCCATAAAGTTTCTTCAGTAGCTTTTCTATATTGTTTAACTAAGATTACCTTATTCTCATTGGTTAATGTTAAGATACATACAGCTCCTGGATGTTCAACTATTTCTCTAAAAGCATCTTTACCATTAGATAATTTGACTTTAAGTTTTTTTACAGTTATTATTTTCCCTTTAAAAATTAATTCTTCTTGTACCGTTTTTTCAGTTAACATGTCTCATTCTCCTTACATCATTAAATAGTCATTATTTTAACTTTGCCGTATATGTACCTGCAGCACAACAGGTTTCAAAAAAAGTTCTAGCTTGAGATAAGTCTTGACCCATAGTTTTAACATTAATGTTATGTTTTTCTAAATATTTAAGACCTAATTTCCCATCTTCATAAATAATAGAATGTTTATCAAAAATTTCATGACATTTAAGTTGATCATTAACATAATTAGCCTTATCCTTATTATCTATTTTAGGAATGACAACAGTAGTTTTTGCTAAGGCTATTTTATTTAAAACTGTTAATACGTGATGACTAACCCCTATATGCCTCTTTCTAGATTCATTAAAGTTTATACGTGGTATAAGAATAGGATTGCCTTCTAAGCTATGTACTGCATTAATAATTTGTCCTACCTCTAGCGCAGTAGTTCCTAATGATGTACCGGTACCTACTACACCTGGTCCCATTATAACTATTATAATATCTGCCTTTAAAACTTCATAAGCAGCCGCAAGACCCGAATATATGTTTATAGCCTCTAGCTGACCTCCATATGAATTACCAGTTGTTACAGTGCCATTTAACCACTTTAACTTATTAAGAAATGCAACTGTATGACTAAATGCCATTGGAAGTGCTCCACCGTCAGTCATTATATATGATATTTTTAAATTTGGATTTAATGCTTTAATTCCTGCTATGGTAGGTATAAGCATGCTGTGTAAGAAACCAATAAGTACAGGTGCTTTATTTAAACTTTGAAAATTTTTGATTTCATTATGGTAAGGGCTATCTTCTTCTTCTACACTTAAGACTTTTATTTGTTCAGGTGTATATCTTAATTTCATAATATGTCCCTTTGTAACAGTATCACAATTAGGATTTGATAATTTGCCCATTATAAAATGATAACCACCTGTACCTAAATTTAAAGTAAAGGCCGTAGTATTTACCAAAACCTCTTCATTATTAACTAGCTTACCTATCATTTTAGGAAAACTAATAGCTTTATATTTAGCATTGTTAATATTAATTAAAACAATTTGTAATTCAGGACTTTCTTTTAATATTTCTACTACCAATCCTAATCTTATTCTAATCATATCTTCTCCATAATAAAGAATTTCAAAGCACTATTACAATATTATCCCATTTAAGAGATAAAATATACAAGACAAAAGTTTACATAACCTGGTTTAATAACTATTGACCACATAAAAAAACCTCAAACTTATTAATTTGAGGGACATATATTATAATTATATTTTTATTTAATATCCTTACTAACTTTACGAATTCTACCTTTAATAGGTTTATTTTGTAACTCCTTGAAAACAAGTTCACCTTTATTATTTAGTATTTCTACAAAGGTGGATATATCCAGTATACTTATAATTCCTATATCAGAAGCAGTCACACCCTGTATACTACAAAGAGTACCTACAATATCCACTGGCCTCATTTTGGTTTTCTTCCCTGCATTAATATGTAATTTCAAAATCCCTTTGTTAAGCTGTGCCCCTTTTATTTCTTTAATTTCTGGTGTAGTATTTATTTTGTCAATAAATTCCTGTTTGGAATTATGCACAGCTTCTTTAGCTGGTCTTTTTTTAAACATAATTTCTTTGCCTATATATTGTTGTATATCTTTTAAAAATTTACCTTCATCTGGTGTTACAAAAGTAATTGCTCTACCCTCTTTATCAATTCGTCCAGTTCTTCCTATCCTATGTACATAACTTTCTTTATCTTGTGGTATATCATAATTAATTACAAGTGAAATATTATCTATGTCTATACCCCTAGCTGCAACATCCGTTGCTACCAAATATCTAAAATATCCTTGTTTGAAATCATTCATTACTTTTATTCTATCCTGTTGTTCCATTCCACCATGAATTTTCTTACAAGTATACTCGAGACTTGCCAATTCTGACGAAACCTCATCCACCTTTTGCTTAGTATTACAAAATATTATACAGCTATCTGGATTTTCTAATATTGTTATATCTCGTAAAAGTTTTATCTTATCTTTTTGTTCTATAGTATATCTTTCTTGATATATTCTATCTGACACTGAAACTTGTTCTTCTATTTCTATATAAAGAGGATCTTGCATATATTTATTACATAAAACCTCTATATCCCTTGGCATGGTAGCTGAGAGTAACATCGACACACGTTCCTTAGATAAACTGCTTATTATGGTTTCTAATTGTTCTATAAATCCCATATTAAGCATTTCATCAGCTTCATCAATGACAAGGTATTTAATTTTTGATGTATCTAAAGTCCCTCTTTCAATATGGTCTAGAATACGACCAGGGGTACCAACTACTACATGTGTTTTTTGTTTAAGTTCTTTTTCCTGAAGATAAAAAGGCGACTTTCCATAAACTGCTGGAACTTTAAGTCTTTTAAATCTACCTATATTAAATATATCCTCTTTAACCTGGATAGCAAGTTCTCTTGTTGGTTCAAGTACTAATGCTTGAGGTCTATTTTCATCCCAGTCTACTAATTCACAAATAGGAATTGCAAAGGCTGCTGTCTTTCCACTTCCTGTTTGAGATTTTACTATTACGTCCTTCTCTTCTAAAACAGCTGGAATAACCTGTTCTTGAACTTTAGTAGGGTTATTAAAATTCAACATACCAATTGATTTTAGTAGATCACTACTTAGTCTATATTCGTTAAAACACGAATTACTATTTTTCATCCTCTACCACCATTACTTTCTCAATTACTACATCTTCCACGGGTACGGAGACTTCACCTGAATAACTACTTTTTTTTACAGGCAAACCTGCAAGTTTATCAAGAGTTTCTTCACCTTCAATTAATTTGCCAAAAGCCGCATATTCACCATCTAGAGAATTTACATCTCCATGCATTATAAAAAACTGACTACTTGCTGAGTTCATATCATTACTACGAGCCATCGAAATGACCCCTTTTGTATGCTTAAGGTTATTTTCTTTAAAGCCATTTTTGCTAAATTCACCTTTAATATTCTTTTCAGAACCACCCGTACCATCACCCTTAGGGTCACCACCTTGAATCATGAAATCCTTGATAATTCTATGAAATTTCAATCCATCATAAAATCCAGACTTAGAAAGGGTTACAAAATTCTCTACAGTTACAGGAGCAATTTCTGGATATAATTCAAATATCATTTTCCCACCATCCTTCATCACTATCTCTACCTTAGGATGATAAGATTCACTATTTATCCCCGCATTTGGATTTTCACTAGTATCTTCATTATTGCACCCAGTAACTAGTAACATCATTCCTAATATGGCCATCATTACTACAAGAAATCTTTTGTTACAAATTTTTAACATATTTACTCTCCTTTAATTCTGGTTATTTGTTAATTCTGCATTTCTTTATATTACCATTGTTTTTAAAATATCTCCTAGTTTTGTGTTAAGTATCATTTAAGTTGCCTAATATTTTTTATAACAATGGAAATAGTTCCATCTTCATTATTAATAAATTCAATTTTATCTTTATTATCGAATTCAGATACAAGGAGGTTTATTTCTATCCCTGTATCCGTAATAATCTTTTGTTTTTTGTATAAGTTTTTCTGCTGGTCAATATTTACAGCAATTTTTTTATCTAAAATTCCTTTTTGCTCAACTTGAGCAATATACTCTTCTTTTACTTGCGGGATGTTACCAAATACAGTATCCGCTATTTCTTTGATATCAACTTCACTACCATCCTCAATATTTTCACTTACAACTCGTTTAAATTGAACAATTTTATCTATATTACCGCTATCATAGTATTTTGTGGTCATTTCCTGAGCAGTTTTCTCTAATATTTTTACCTTTTCTTTACCTGATAAATCACTATTACATTTTAAAATATTTTTAGAAATATAAAATTCTTTATATCCATCTATCTCAAATTTCTTTTCAATTAAATGAATATCGTAAGTTTCCAGATTAATAATAGCACATTCTTCTATTTTCTGATTTTCATTGGGTAAAGTAGTTTTTTGTTTGATAATTGAATTTAATGTACCAGTCTCTAAATTCTTTACTTGATGAATGTAAGATTCTTTATAATTTAATTTCAGAAACGCTAAAAACTTCACATCATCCATTTCAAATAAACAACAAATAAGATCTCCATTAGGAATGTCTACATATATTTTTAGTTGTTCATAAAACTTAGTTGCCAAATCTTTTGTTAATAAAACAAAATCAAGATTATTTTCGCTTATTGCTTGGCAATACTTCCTAATATTATTTTCAGTACTAATAAATTTTGCTTCTTTCAATAAAGGATTTTTTAATACTTTTATAATATGTTTTAAGATGAATTCATCAATTTCTGGTGGTAGTTCTAATACAATTTCAGAGAGTACAGGTACACCTAAATCTTTATCTAAAATATGTACAATTAATTTATCTAATATAATAGTATCAAAATTCATTTTACTTCCGCCCCCTACAGCAAATATAATTATAGTAACCATGAATATGCTTATGTTTATCTGGCCTTTCAGGGAAATAAAACTATTATTTTAATATATCATTCCATTTAACTAGTTCTTCTCTATTATTACTAACATCTTTAATTATAATAGGATTTGTAAATTTTTTAATTTTCTCTCTAACTATACTTGCCATTTTTAGAACATCCTTATTCTTCGAAGTTGATGTTCCACTAATTTGTTCATTTAAAGCTGTATCATTCATCACAATTACTATCTTGCGGTCCATATATTGTTCTAATTCTTTCAATACTTCTCTTAATGCAATTAGATTTACAATAGCTGGTTTCTTGTATTCCTTTAATATAGATTTTTTACACATAAGATTTTGATTATCATAGATACAATAACTAATCTCTATGTCCTCACCCTCATAATAACTTGGAATTGCTACTACATAAGCTGTAATCATTATAAACCTCCATAATTCTTCAAATTTCTAAAAGAAAATTAAAATTAATCCTCAGAATCTTGTTCTACATAAATCATTGTTCGACCAGTGTTGAGACTAGTAGTTTTAAAATATTTCTCAGTCATTTCATTATAACCTATGTCCTATATTACCTACCAACAGTATTTTTAGAAAGAGTCTAACTTGAGATGCACACCTGACGCAAATGATACTGAACTCTGACACCGCCAAGCATGCCTACAAAAGCACTCATAATAGCTACTGGTTTACCATACAAAGCAATACGTCTCCTCTTGACGACCAATCTAGTGCATTCTTCATCCCTAAGTAATTTCCTGAAGCTTATGTAATTATTTCCCAGGAAACAAACTATGTTTTATTTAGGATAATAATATTAAAGTTAAATAATACTAAGATAGCCAAGAATAATATTATCCTCGGCTACCTTGTTCTAATGGATTATGCTAAATGGTCTTTTAAGATATCTTCTAAATTCGGATCTCCTATTTCCTGTAATTTATATCCTACTCTTACTATCTTTTTATCTGTATCGATGATTCTAGTAATATCTATTGGCGTACCAGAAATTACTGTATCGCAGTCAATGGCATTTATCATTTCTTCTAATTCTTTTACTTGGATATCTCCATATCCCATTGCTGGCAGTATAATTTCTAGATGATTATATTTTTCATATGTTTCTTTTATGCTACCAATTGCATAAGGTTTTGCATCTACTATTTCCCCAGCAGCGTATTTTTTTGCTGCAATCATACCTGCACCATATTTCATGCCTCCATGAGTTAGTGTAGGTCCATCTTCTATTACTAAAACTCTTTTACCTTTTATCTCTTCACCGTAGTCAACAGATATTGGAGATGCCGCTTCAACGATTTTTGCATCTCTATTATATTTTGCAATATTTTCTCTTACAAGCTCTACGCCCTTCATATCAGCTGAGTCAATTTTATTGATAACTATTATATCGGCCATCTTCAAATTTGTTTCCCCAGGATGATATGTAATTTCTTGGCCAGGTCTTAAAGGATCTACTATGACGATATTTAAATCTGATTGATAAAATGGAAAGTCGTTATTTCCTCCATCCCAAAGAATTATATCGGCTTCTTTTTCTGCTTCTCTCAGGATTGTTTCATAGTCTACACCAGAGTAAACTACTATTCCATTATCAATATGTGGTTCGTACTCTTCTCTTTCTTCTATCGTACATTTATGCTTGTCTAAGTCTTCATATGATGCAAATCTTTGGCAAACTTGGATCTTTAAATCGCCATAAGGCATAGGGTGGCGAATTGCAACTACCTTTTTACCCATATTTTTAAGTATATCGGATACTCTTCTGGTTGTTTGACTTTTCCCTGCTCCTGTTCTCACAGCGCAAACTGATACAAGAGGTTTATTAGATTTAATACTTGTATTTTCAGGACCCATTAATCTAAAATCTGCTCCTGTGCTTAAAACTGTTGAAGCTTTATGCATAACGTCTTCGTGAGAAATATCGCTATATGCAAATATTACTTGTTTAACTTCATTGTCCTTTATTAGTTGTACTAAGTCATCTTCAGAGTAAATAGGAATGCCAGATGGATAAAGTCCTCCAGCTAACTCAGTTGGATATTCTCTACCGTCGATATTTGGTATTTGTGTAGCGGTAAATCCAACTACATTGTATTTTTCATTGTCTCTAAAGTATGTATTAAATACATGAAAATCTCTACCTGCAGCTCCCATTATAATTACGTTAATTTTTCCCATAAAAACACCCTCCTAGCTTTAAATAAAACAAAATCTCAATTTTATGTATTCATCGCTTATTATATCATAGTAGTTGTGTTTTTATGGGATTAAATCAAGCATCCATACTTTTTACTAATTTCTCAATAGCTTTTTTCTCTATTCTTGATACATATGAACGAGAAATACCTAACATTTTTGATATTTCACGCTGGGTTTTTTTAATTCCATTGATTAAGCCAAATCTAAGTTCTAAGACCTTTTTTTCTCTTTTATTTAATATTTTAATTTTTTCAAGTAAATTTTGATACTCAAATGATACTTCTACCATTCTAGAAACTACATCAGGGTCGGTTCCTAAGATATCGATTAAATTTATTTCATTGCCATCAACAGGTTATCTACCGTTTAATATAAATGATTTCCTATTATATATAGAAATAAAATCAATTGAAATAAGAATATTTATAATATTGTGTATATATGTAAGTATTTCCCAGGAAACAAGCCTTGTATCACATTAAGAAAAGCCGGGTTATGTGCTTGGGTTTTACCATATACTATAACTTTATATAACTATATTAAACATGTCCTTTATTTTCAACATTCACCATATTTTATAAAATTTTTGCCCTCCATATTTGCGTTGTAAGACCTTAGAATTAGGCACGCGAGGTGATAGCATGTCCGAAAAATGGGCATAAAAAAGACCTCAGGAGAAAATATCCCCTGAGGTTGAACTGGTAAATAATCCTTACTAGTTGCACTATATATTTATTCCCTATTATTAGTTTGCTTAACTACTTGGTGTCCAAGTACCGATATGCCAGCTATAATTATTCCTTGTGCAACTGAATTTACACTAAAACCTAACATGCCAACGGCTCCTGTAATACCTAAAATTATTACAACCCATACAATGGTCCAATCTTGTACCTTGGGTGTTCTTTTTAAAAAAGTTCCAACAATCCAAAGAGCAGGTATTAAAATATAAGCTTCCTTAATAATATAATTCATAAATTCTATTTCCATCTATCTCACCCCACTTATTCTATTCATCATTTCAAAAAACAACCAAAGAGGTGTGTTTTCATTTAATAGGTCCTTACCTTTCCAATCCTTAGAATTAGCAATTAATCCCTTCTTAGCTAAACTATCAATCGCTTTTTCACCAGTTTGTTGCTGCCAACTCTTTGCCACTTCTGACACCCCTGTATTATTAGAATGTGCTCTATTAATAACCTTGTCCATCGGAAACCTAGTGCCCGGGCAAGTTTTGTATCCAGCAAAATGATTATGAGTGTAAATGCTTAACTTTCCGTATCTGTTAAATATATCTTTCAACAATTTATCTAATGTATCTAACTGCTTTTGATTAGGCTCATATTTATCAAAATTACCCACTAGGCAAATACCTAAGCTAGTAAAATTACATCTCTGTTCTTTACAATGTGCTCCTGTGTCGTTTTCAGCTCTACCTTTATGTAAACTTCCATCTTGCTCTATAAGGTAATGATAACCAATATCACGCCAACCATTAGTCTGCATGTGATACCTTTTAATACTTTCAAAAGTCCCACCATCTGTAGCTGAATGGTGTAAAATAATCTTATCTGGTTTATTCAAAATAATCCCTCCCTATTTAATTAACCCGTTTTGCAGGGCATAAAAAAAGAAGGATACAATTCCTCCTAAAATCAGACCCATAAACCACATCATATTACTATTAAGTCTCCCTAACTGCTTGATTAAACCATCTAATCTTTCTTCTAAGCGACTAGAAAAAACCTCCATTCTATCTAATCGTTCGGAATGGTTGTTTAATCTTTGTGTATGTAAAGCTAAGCACTCATCTACTCGCCTGTGTTTTTCAGTACATATTTTTTCCATTTGCACCTCCAAAGTTTCAAGGGCACCTACTATTAGTAGACACCCTAGTTTTTTTTGCATAAAAATAACACCTTTTTAGGTGCTCTTAAAATTCCCCAAAAACTAGAAAGAGCCTACGGATTCAAAAGTTAAGCTTTGATTTCCCTGTACTCTTTTAAATATTTTTCAATTATGTTTATAATTTTGTTGAAATTATTTAATAACATATCATTCTGTCTTGGTTCAAGTTCTTCATTAAAATTAGCTTCAGCAATAATATTGTCCATCTCACGAACTGTATCAGCTAAATCTTGATGCAACAGGTAGAATTTCAAGAAAAAAATAGATCTAAATTCTCTAGTATAGGATTTGAGATTAAATTCAACATGTGGGCCAGTATATTCGCACATTATATGTTCGCCCTCTAGCCTTAAAATTTCACTATAAATCTTAAGACGCTCTATATTCTCAGCAGATTTCTCTCTTTCTATATCTCTATTTAGTTGTTTTTTAAGTACGTTGTTCTGTGTCATGTAGGTTGCAATACCACCAATCGCAACGCCTAGCAAAGGCAATGATGAATAAATTACTTGAGCCCATGTAAATTCCATTTAGACCCCTCCCCATTCATCATCTTTCGACAAAAGAGGAAGGAATCCTTTTAGGCCATAAAAAATACACCTTATCGGCGTTCTAGTTGTTACGCATTTTAGTCCGAATGCATAACTTTTAATGCTATCGTATCATCGTACTACTGCTGCTTAATCCACAATTGTTCTTGTATAACTAAGCTACTTTACTCCACTGATCTAACAATCCTGCTAAAGTACCTCTTTTTTCTAACTCAATTTCCACCTTTTCTCTAAGATTCAAAACAGTCGGCACTAATTTAATTCCTAAACTATTTTCTCTAGTTGCTCTTTCTCCCATTTCACATAAATCAGCGTATAATATTTCCATTTTTATAGTCCTCCTAGTAACTCTAATATTGTTTCAAATTGTTCTGCTTGACTTATCTTTATTTTTTCTATATCAGTAAGTTCTCGGGGTTGATTGTTTAAAGCATCTATATCCTCTTGCGACATATCTTCAATCCATCCTGTACCCGTCCATTTAGCTCTATAGAGCCCATTTGGTGGATCTATAGTAATAATGTTTTTTGTCAATCCTTCTGTAGGATTATCTTCTTCATCAAATTCAGTTACATTAATTGATTTTATATAACCATTTTCGTCTATTTCATAAACTTGTTTTTTCATTTCTGCAAACCTCCATTAAGATTGATAAATTAAAACAAATGACAACGTGTCGCCAGTTGCCAATCCGTTTAATGCTGCAACCCTTAAACCGTCTGTATCTCTGTTATATATTAATGCAGGTAAAACTTTACCTGTATTTGCCCCTGTTAGCATATAAACATTGCACGTTGCATATGCCAATGGTCTATACTCACTAGGTAAGGTTGTCACAACAGTGTAGGTTGCTATAGTCCCTACTGTTAAATTTCCATACAAAACAACCTGCCCTAAATCATTTTTAGAATATTTTAATGTACCAGTCCACCCATTTTGTAAAGTTGCACTTATCCAGTTTTTTTGCTTAGCTGTAGCCACTTTTGTCCAAGGTTTCCATCCAATAGCAGCACTCTTAACTCTATAGAATGAGTCCCCTTCTTCATCATTTAGTGTTGAATAAGCCACCGTGGCTCTTTGTGTCACAACTGTACCACTAGCTTTAAATACCTCTATCAAATAAGTTGCAATTCCTACAGTTATAGGCAAATCTAAAGTGTTCGATGATACAACCTTATAAAATCCTGTATTTAAAAGCTCATTTGCACTTTCTACAACGGTTTCTTTCAATCCTAATGGGCTTGCATACCCTCTCGTAATTTTAATGTCATTTAAGTCTGTCGTAATTTCTGCCAAATGTGCATCAAATGCTTCTTTACTCACAAGACCTATATTTCCACCTGTATTGCCAACAAAAAGTTCTTTTGTATCTGTACATAGTGCAGGTTCTCCCACGCTAAGACTAGGTAGACTTGCCTTTAAACCTCTTCTTATTTGTATTTTATTCGCCATTTTAATTCTCCTTTCTAATATATCCCACCATCAATTAGTACGCCATTTGGTTCATTTCCATCGAAATTTCCACCGTTAATGGGCATATAATTTAGAAACTCTTTCAATTGGATTATTTTTTCATTTAAAAATGCGTCATTATTAATTAGTTTTTCATTTATTTGGTTAAAAAGTTCAGCATCATTAGGATCTGTACGCTCTAGTTTTCTTATACTTGTTGTAATTTCTTTAGGATCTTTAATTTCATAGTCTGCCATAACTTATCCCTCCTTTAAAAAAGTTCATCCCATTCAATTTCTATCCTAGTATCTCCATCTTTATTTTTAGGGCTAAATGTTTTAACTGCAACTAAGTCCCCTTCACTATCATAAATACCAACAGCAGATACCTGAGTTCCTATACTTTCTTCAAAATTCAAAGAGCCCTTTATCCTTACCGTTGTAGGATTAAAGAGCTCTGTATTATCTAAATCTTTTTTCATAAATTCCCCAGGAACTAAAGTAAGGTCTTGAGAAGGTTTAATAGGATTTCCTAATGTATCATGCCCACCATCACCAAAAGCAATCTTTGTTATAATTGGCAATGGAGCAAGTCCTAAATGTGCCTTAGCAAACTTCTCTCTTGCTTTTATAGTCGTAACCACATATTCACTCACTTTCTCACCTCCAGAACATTTACTTTATTAATCACCCTATCCCTCAAACTATCTAAGTTAGTCTGACCATTTAAAAAGTAAGTACCATCTAGATATGCTTTACTTCTTAATACATCTACATTTATGATATCTAAAATTATTTTTTGATTTATAGTTACTAAAGAACTACTTTTATGAAATATATTAATCTTTACTGAATTTCTTATGTTAATCCCAAAATTACAAACTATTTTTTCTGGTAATTCCCAATATAATTTAATTGCACCAGCTGCTACACGTTTAATATTGTTCTTTGCACTTTCAAAAGCTAATAATTTATCATTATTAATTTCAAGACCAGCATTTAAAAATGTTTCGCCATTTAAGAAATATGAACCATTTAACCTAATAATTTCTCCAATTATTACTGGTTGTGTATTTATGTTGTTAACTATTAAACATAACCCTGCAGGTTCATTTCCATATTTAGAATCAATCCATGTTTCACTTAATCCTTCATAACTATCCCCTAGCAAAAATGAAGCAACTTCATTAATCGTCTCTATGTCACCAGGAGATTGATTAGCTTTTATTTTTACCTTTATTGCTTTTCTATAATTCAAATCGTCATTATCATTTCTATACTCGAGAACATTTCTGCCAATCTTGTCAAGGGTAAATCCTTTTGCTCTATCCATATCCCTATAAAGTTCAATCATCTTAAATGTATATTCTAATTCTTTGAATTCACTTTCAGTTAATTCAAAGAGCTTTGCATTTATACTATTAGGATTTTTATTATAGTTATCTGGTAATTTCTCTATTAGATTCATAAAATCAACACCTTATCAGGGCTGGTATTTGCCACTTCCTTATTACTAACTAAGATATTTAAAGATGAATATGTTTGTCCATCCACACTTACTTCTATATTTACATCATCAACTCCACTAATTTTACTTACTTCAAATATAATTTTACTTACTATAACGTCTCTTCCTAGACCTAAACCTTTATAATTAGTACCATCTGAATCTATGCCACCTATATATTTAATTATATTAGTCTTGATTAAATCATCACCATTAGAAGGATATTTTTCATTTTTAGTAATTGTTACTTTTACATATGTTTCTTTTATTGTTGGTCTTGTAAAACCAATCAAATGTGACCTTCCTTTGCTATCTAGAACAATTATTTCAGTAGTTCCGTAACTACGTATTCCACCAGCTTTTGCATTTAAAATAGTTTTAGCAACTTCTGTATCATCACCACCATATACAAAAGGAGCCAAACTTTTCGGGGGAATTCCATTATTTTCTTGCATCGTATCATTTTCTTCTACTAATGCATCTTTTATTGTATCCATACTTAAAAGTGATGCTTCAACGGATTCCCTCGTACTACTACCACCCATTGAAACAGACCTATCATATCTTTCTCTAAACTCGTAATCATCTTCAACCTCTCTGCCATCTTGTGTTGGTTCAAGGTTTGTTATGCTCTCTACTCCAGGAATAGGCTTAACTATTTCTGTTATAGAATTAGCAGAAACATTGCCAATTTTCCCAGGTTCAATAGCTTTTATATTTACAATTACATATCCAACATTAGTAATAATTACGTCTCCCATGGTTTGAAAGAAAATTTCATTTGTAGTAGAACATAAAAAACCAGTCGGTATTCTTGTCCCGACTGTACCCGTAATTTTTATTTTCCCTATTGCTTCTACTTTCCCTTTTTTATTAGTACCAATATATTTCCCTACATGACTTAATGATACTCCTTCAGCTGTATCAATATAGGCACTAAAATATATTTTCTCAGCTTCTTCCCAAAGTTTGCTAATTTCCCAGGCATTTGTGCGTATATATAAGCCTAATGGACTTTTTTCACTAAGATTAACGTCCTCACCAAATAAATTTCTTGCCCTGGCTTCCATATCTTCCTGAATGTCTATATATGTTTTTCTTTTGAATCCCTTAGCAGTCAAACCAAAGTCAACCAATAGGTATCACCTCATTTCCGTTAATGGTGTTACCAGTTTTCATTAATAAAATAAAGCTAACTTTTAAATACCTTCGTGCATTATCAAAACTTATTTCTACTTTCTCCACTTTTTCTATACGGTCTTCTTGAGATAAAGCTTTCACTATGGCCATTCTAATTCTTTCTTTGTCAATTTGCTTGCCTTGTAAAACCTTATAATCAAGACCAAAATCTATATTTAAAAACCATTCTCCAATATTAGTACTTAGTAACCTTTCTATACTTTGTTTTTCTTCTTCTATTCCTTCTACTAAAACAATATCTTTACCATCAAAAACAATATCACCGTTTTTAATTTTAAATGTTTTCATTATTTATCATCACCTAACTCAATAATCCCAGAATAATGCCATCTGATAAATCATGTTTTCTTTCCCCAGATCCATCTAATGCTCTTTCTGCAAAAACTACTAGGACCGTATCCCCTTTTTCATAAAATGGATGACTAACTGAAATGATAGAATTCTCTTTTGTCTTTTGTTTTAGTATAGGAATATTAATAAGCATAGGTAAATCAATAAAAAGTGGAACGACATCAGCAGTACCTTGTGCTTCATTAAATTTTTCTATTTTGCAAGGCATACAAGTGTGCAAGTTATTTATTTTGCTATTAACTAAACCCTCTAAGAAATTTATAGCTCTACTCATTTTCCTACCACCTCAACGTTTGTTATAAAGTCTCCATGATGACTTCCTTTAATAACCCTATATATGCCATTAGCTGTTTTACTCTCTATTTTAAGAATGCTGTCAATATTTATCCTATGATTAAGTAACATTTTAACTTTATAACCAAATATCATTTTCCCATCTATTTCTTCTTCAAATGGTACAGGAGTTTCAATTAATCCAGTATCAGCATTTAATACAAAACCCGTTACAGTTCCTTCATCCCAAGGCCTAATATAAATTTTGCCATGATTTATGTAAAATTTACTTTTAGTATCTTTAACTATTGATCTAATGGCACTTTCCAAGGTGCCTGATACACTTCTACCATTTTTATAAACAATATTATCAGCAACAGTTATTTCCCCAATTTCTAATCCAAATATTCCAGTCAAATCATTCAGTATCTGTTTTGCAGTAATACCAGCCTTATAAGTGTTACTTACTTTCGTTCTATACCATTCCTTAGATCCATCACCAACCAAAAGCTTTATTAATTTATCTACACCTTCCCATGATGTTTCGACTTTAGCAATGCCACCAATTAAAATACTTCCTACATCACCTTCATATCCAGCATTTAAAATTATTGTTTTATCCTTGCGAATACTCTCTATTGTACTATCAGAAAGATTAAATATTTTCACTTCTGAAATATTAGGTTCTGGATCTTGGTCAAAATCAATCTTAAAATCAATTTCAAAGTTATCATTAGTAAATGATTTATCCGCAGTAATTATTTCAATTTTACGTTTCCAAAGTTTCATCTTCTTGCTCCTCTGGATCAATGATATACAAAAATACTTTTTCATTTATATTATCTAAACCTACCCTATTTTCTTCTTCCGCTAAATCCCAAGGAATTATTGCAACTTTAGGGATATCTAAGTAAGAAACATTTTGAAATAAAGGTTGTCCATAAACTATTTTCTCACCTGATACTATTAATTCTTCACTTTTATATAAATCAACAGTTAAAAACTCGCCTAAAGAATTATAATTAATTTCAAAAAGAAAGGTTTCCCCTTTTAACTGAATCTCAAAATCATAGGGGATACTGTCTTTTTCTATTTCAATATAATCTAAATCTAACACTAATGTATCATCCCCTTATTTTTCTTATTTCAGCTGCTGAAACCTTTTGCTTTAATTTCTTTTTACTATTTTTACTGCTTTTTTTCTTTTTTGTTTGTTTTTTTCCCTTTTTTTCTTTCTTTTTAGTTTTAATATTAACTTTTGGGGGTAAATTTGATTTTTTTATATTTATTGTTTTTCCTTCTGCAATTCTCACATGTTTAAGTGTCATAGTAAAAGAAAACCCATTTGCAATACCTTTATCATGAGTGGTGTCTAACTGTTCAATTACTACATTGTAAAAGATATTTCTACCTGTATACGTTAATAATTTTCCTTCATTTTTATATTTATTTAATTTAGCTAATTTATCTCCTGCATCATCACCAACAACTACACCATTTATAGTAAGAAAAATAGGTTTAGGCTTGATGTGATCAGCTATATCCTGTCCTCTTTCTACTGGTTTTTCTGTTACCTCTACACTACCAGAAGGGGTTTCTTTTTCTACTGCTGAAAACTCAATATCTTCTAATCTAGCTAAGTTCATGAAATTCACCTACTTATAGATATAAAAAATAGCACTTAATTAAGTGCTATTTTTTATGTTAATAGTATTGATTATTATTTTCTTGGGTTATTTATATCCCTGTTAATACTGTTCTTCTCCATTAACAGTAAGTAGCATAGCATGCATCGAACCTGTTTCACCAACAACATTGTCTATACCTTCTACATTAGAGTAACCATTTCCAGATAGGGTTCCCCAAACTTCAATTTTATCCCCTATCTCAGCATTAAAATAACTATGTTGGATAGGCATAACATAACCGTTTTCATTTTTGACCAACCACGCTGAAGAATCTCCGATATTATCAATAGTAGTTTTTTGAATTAATTCCCCTTTAAAATAATAATCCATACCGGTAAAATCATAGTCTCCTTTTGTAACTAATACTGCCCCAGCTTTTGCAGGATGATTTTCAGCATTTTTTTCACATTCTGCTTTGAAATCAGGCTTTTTTTCTCCTTCACTCTTAATGTTATCTTCTGTTATTTCTGTTTCCTCAACTTTTTGCTCAGTTTCTGTAGAGTTACCACAAGCAAATAATGAAAAAGCTAACACTATGTTTAAAGCTGTTAATAATATTTTTTTCATACAACCCCTCCTTGTAATAATCATTATGTATAAACTACAACATCTTCCAATCAAACTAATTTCATTGAAGTTACCTACTTATAGATATAAAAATAGCACTTAATTAAGTGCTATTCTAAGCTTTTATGTTCCCAGTATTGGTCAGCTACTATTTTAAAGTTATAAATATCGAAGTTTTCCCAGTTAATATCTTGAGCATTATCTTTTCTAAGTAAAATTCTCATAATAGGCAATTCTTCGGTATTACCTTTCACGTCTACCAATTCATCTACCCAAGTAATATTTACTTCTGATATTCCATTTATCTTGAAAGCCTTTTGAAAGACATCTCTGCTGTAGTCAAGATATTGTAATTTCGATACTGAATCAAAAGCTTCAATATTAACTATTTTATTCCCTTCTCCAGCTATAACATCTTCTATAAAGTTAATCTTAATCTTGTCCTTATTCCTTTGTCCTACATTTTTAATAACCATTTCTTTTATTTGATCCTCTAGACTCATTGGTTCTTTTTTTGCTTCATTTTCTACTTTTTCATTAACATTATCTGAGCTGCAACCAGTAATGAATGATAACATAATAACTAGAATTAAAATAATATTGAATTTATGAATAACAATCACCCCTTATTGGATTATTATAACAGATAATACAATATAACTCATTACAATTAATTGCTAATAGGTCTTTTCAAGAGTAACATTTCCCAATATCTTTCCATAAGAGAGTATAATCTTTTTTCTAATTCTCTTTCTAAATCAGTTGGAGCATTTTCCATTGCCCCACCTTCAATAGCTACCTTAATTACTGGGCTAAAGACATTGTTTCCTCCACCACCAATTGCTTGTCTAGTTTCCTTGTTAGTGCTTACGCTTGCACCTCTACGGAGATTTAATAATTCAGGACCTTCTTCCCCAACAATTGCTGGTCCTCCCCTATGGAAGTTGGTTCCTTTAGCTAACATAGGGATGTTGGCTATATTAGCACTTTTTCCTCCCACAACCGGAATCCAGCCTGGTGCTTTAATAGAGTTAATACCACCAATAAGCCTATTAATAGCCCCAATGATTATATTGATTGATGAAACAGCACTGTTTTTCATGCCTTCCCATAAATTGTTCATTATATTTCTAGCAGTTTCACTTTTCTGATATAAAACAACTAATCCTCCTGCTAATAATGCAACAAGTCCGATAACCAAACCAATAGGATTTGCATTTAAGGCAATATTCAAAGCCCACTGGGCAGCAGTCATAGTTTTTATAGCCAGCGAACTTCCTACTATTGCAATTTTCTGTGCTACCCATGCAACAGTTGTTGCGGCAATAGAATAAACAACACGCCAACCACTTAGGGCATAATTAACCATTGAAACAATTAGCTGAGTGGTTATAATCCCTGCTGTTTTAATAGCTTCCCAACCAGACCTTATCAAAGACATTATAAATTGGCCAGTAATAACTCCTGCGGTCTTTACTGCTTCCCAGCCTGTTTTTATAAAACTTAGTATTAATTCTCCAACTAGCTTTCCATGCAACCAGCCAGCCAAAAAAGCAGTACGTATAAAACTTGCACCTAAACTACCAACTATTCTTGCTCCCGTTATAACTGCTTCTATTCCTGTTTTTATTAATGCTGGAGTAAATAAAACACCTAAAGTAGTAGCAACTGTTTTTATGGTATTTTCATTTTCTATTAAAACGTTTTTGATATCGTTCCAAGTACCAATAAACCATTTAGATATATTGTTTTGAAAATTATCAAACCATTCTGTTAAAATAACAAATCTTTCTTTTATTGCAATAACTATAGTTGAAATTTTAGTTTTAATATTATTCCAATTCTTATAAAGTAAGAAGCCAGCTACTGCTAATCCTAATACCACTGCTGTGGCAATACCAAAAGGGGTGGCCAACCAACCAACAATTCCCCCAGCAGCTGCTAATCCTTTTTTTACTTTAGCAAATACCGTAATTCCTTTACCAACCGTCCATATTAAAGGACCAATAACTGCTGTTAGCCCAGCTATTACAATAATGTCCTTTTTGGCTTCAATATTTAAGCTTCTAAAATTCTTTATAAACTCTGACCCTTTTGATAAAAAAGAACCTATAACTGGTAAAATAATATTACCTATTTCTTTTCCGAGTAGACCCATTTGATTTCTAAAAAATACTATTTTAGATTTTGTTGTTTTAAATCTTTCCTCTGCTTCTTTTGTAAGTGCGTTATTTTCTTCCCATGCTTTAGATCCCATTTTCAAACTCTTATTAAACAAATCTCCTGCTCCGCTTGCTCTTAATAAAGCATCTCGAATTAAAAAGTCATTTAACTCTAAACTCTCCAAAATTGGTACAATATTAGCACCTTTTTTTTGTAAATCGCCCATACCTTCAATAAAAGAAACAATTGCACCTGAAGAATTATTTTTAAATGTTTCTGCAAATTCCTTTGAACTCTTTCCAGCCACTGCAGCAAATAATTCCAATTTTTCTCCACCAGCTAATACATTGTTTTGTATGTCTAACATAACCTTACTAAATGCAGATCCACCTGCTTCTGCTCTAATCCCAACACTCGACAAAGCACCTGCAAAACTAAGAATATCAGCCTCAGACATACCTACTTGCTTTCCTGCCCCAGCTAGTCTCAGACCCATTTCTACAATTTCACCTTCTGTGGTAACAAGTTTGTTGCCAAGATGTACTACAGTAGATCCTAATCTATCAAAGTTATCTTGAGACATCTCAGTAATATTTGCTAACCTAGCCAATGCTGTTGCTGCTTCTTCACTAACCATATTTGTGGCAACACCCATTTTAGCCATAGTGTCAGTAAATCCTAAAATATTTTCATTCCTAATCCCTAATTGTCCAGCTGCTTCAGCAATCCCATAAATTTCAGTTGTTAAAATTGGTATCTTATCTGCTGATAAATCATCTAAAGATTTTTCAAGCTGTTTAAACTCTTCTTCCGTCATATCAATTGTTTTACGTGTTCCAGCAAAAGCATCTTCCATATCTATTGCAATTTTACCAGCTAAAGTTCCCATTCCAATAATAGGAGCGGAGATACCAACTGTCATTTTTTTGCCTACACTTTCAAAACCCTTGCCCATTTTTTCATATTGTTTTGCAAGTTCTATCGACTTTTCCTTGGATTCATCCATTTTTTTATTAACTGCATCTATTTCATCAACTGCATTACCTTGAAAACCTATAGACACAAATAAATCTCTTAAAGAAGACAATTGGCATCACCGCCCTTTCCCGTTATCTTTACTAATTTCAATATAATAATCTAATGCTGCATTAGCTTCTATAACTTCTTCCTCGTCCATTTTTAGCGCATCTGAATAACTGATATTTCCATCTAAAACAAGTCTCCAGAATGGCCAATTACTCTTTGCTTTCTTTTTCGCTAGAGCTTGGATTAACCTTGGTTTGGAGAAATGACTCTATCTCATTTACCAACTTTCCAGCAGTTTCAAAATCATCATCAAAATCACTCATTTTAATCTTAGGATTTATAACACAATGTTTGAAAAGTTCTTCAATATATGGAGATTTCATTAAAATACCATACTTGTTTGAATGTCTATCAATCATATCCATATAGGATTTAAAAGGTATTCTTTGTATAGTAAATTCCTTGCCATTAATTTTAACTGTTTTTTGTTTTAACATAATTCATCATCCTCCAATAATTTTTTTAAATAAAAAAGCACCTAGTTTTTAATTAACTAAGTGCCTTACTTGAATTGTAGATCAGCTACGAAAAAGACAAACTCTCTTTCGGATATTTCTTTGTCGGCTTCATATGTTGCTGGTTTTCTTACTCTGCATTCAGAACCACCAACTTGAATAGCATTTTGATTCAAATCAACTATTTGTACTGGTACTATAGCATTAACACCTTTTCTATTTGCCAGGTCTGTTAAATAAATTACTGAGGGACTTGTGCTTTCTAATGTTACAGTTATTTCTCCTGTTCTATCATTAGATTCAGAAACAGCTACTTCTCCCTTAGCTCCAACATATTCAGTAAAATTATCTTCATTTCTTTCCGCCTTAACAAAACTACCCTCAGCAAAACCGGTTAAAGCAATGCCACCTACTATAACATTTACATCTTCAGTATCAAATGTCCTCAATTAAATCCCCTCCTTAATACGTAAGCACTCCAGATATTTTACCAGTATGAATAGCACCAGCTAGTTTAGCAGACCAATTAATACCGTTGTAAATTCTCTGAGCTACATCATTAAATTCAGCATCTTCTCTTTTTGAAAATGTTATTTCATAAATTCCATTTCCATTTTCATCTTTAAGTATTATGCCTTTTTGTACCGCTTGTTTTAAGACTTTTTCAGCTACAGATACTAGCATTGAAATGCCTGTATTGTCATAAGGTATCTTAGGAGTACTAGTAGCTAATTTCATAGCCTCGTTTTCCATAGTAGCTTTAATAAAATGAGCTCCTATTACTACATCTATATATTCCCCAGAAGTTGTAATACCCTCTGTAGTTTGTAACACTCCCATTTTTTTAATATAAGAGAATCCACCATTCTCATGTAGCTTATTTAAATCAGCTGTAGCAATGTTAGAAGCTTGTACCCCTTCTATAGTTTTGAATTTAAATGTGACACTACCTGGTTCATATGCTTGACCAATAGCAGCTAAACCTTCGGAAACAAATGCCTCTGTATCATTATGATACATTACTGTTGCATTTTCATTTTGCATAGTTTCAACTAATGCTTTATTTTGAGTAGTAGAAAAATATATTCTTATTTGGCCATCTGTCCAATTAGCTAATTCTTTAATTACATCATCACCATTCTCAGTACAGGTTAAATAGTACCAATCATTATTCACCTCTATTAAGGCTTGTAATTCATTAACTAAATCAGTTGGTGACCCTGTAGAACTGTCCCATAAAATACTATGTATAGCTATTCTTTTTGGAATCTCTTTTTGTCCAAAAATTCTGCTAGCCAATTTGTATTCCTTGGATTCTTCCCCATAATCCTTAGCAATTTCTTGTAGGTCTTTATATTCCGTATAAGGTTTATCTTTACTAGTTCCCAAAATTAAAATAATCCCAAACCCTTGCTGAGAGATGGGCTTAGTTATTTTTTGTATGTCGACCACAAAATCTTTCATACTTTACCTCCTTTTATTTTAAACTTTTCTATAGTTTCAACTTTTAATTTACTTTGACTCGAATACCTTAAGGTTACATCAAAGCCATATCTTTTTTCATAGTTATCTATTATCTGTATTGTCCTATCTTGAATATCTGAACATTCAACAACAACAAGATTATTGTTCTTCAAAAGCAATCTACCTTTAAAGTTAAACCATTTTTTAATTTTATTAGCTAAATCAATCGCTTCTAAATCATCTAAACTATAACTACTAAAAGATATAACCATCTTAGGTTGTTCTTCCCTAGTGTATTCAATATCATATTCAAAATTAGGATCAATAGATGGTATAGGCTCTAAGAGCAAATTAAAACCACCTTGATTTTTATGCAAGGTGGTAAATTTATAACTTATAAAAGGATATTTAGGCTTTTTATTTGGATTATCAGTAGGAATAACTGGAACTTGTAAAAACTCATATAGCCCCTTAACTATGAAATTTCTCATATCCTTATATTCCAAGTCATTCCCCTGCCCTTCTAGCTAAATATACTCTTAAACCACTAGCATGTTCTGTATAATCAATTTCCTCAGATAATGTAAATTCATTATCCTTATAAACTATCTTTTGACCAATTAATAATTTTTTATGAATGTATATTTTTATATCCTGCCTAGTATATTGTCCACCTTCACTATATTGGATATTGGAGTTTAAATCCTTGATAGAAAGTTGGAATACTGCAGCCTCTTCATCCACTGGTTCAGATTGACCTGAAACCCAGGTGCCTCCATTTTCATAATCATAATATCCTTCTTTATCACTTATGAGTTTAATAATAGTTGAGTGTTTTTTTATTAAATTACTAAAGTTCATTAACCTCTCACCACCCTATAAGTAATTGAATCTCTTAGTTTACCTGTATTAATAAGGGGATTGCTACTGCCCTTATTGGAGATAGTCATAGGATGATTAGATGGTTCTTTTAAATCTGTCAAATATTCTTGAATTTGATCTACTGAATATTGACCAACTAAATCAAAAAACTGATTAGTTCTAATATCCAAAGATAATACTCTTATAAGGAGTTTTTTTGCAGTTTTATAAATTTCTTTTTTTCTGTCTTCAAACCCACTCCTTATAAAAGATCTCTCTGGAATTTTTATATCTTTAGTAGTTCTTTTTAAATGAAGTCCTTGACTATGTAAATATGCACGCATTTTTGGAGTAACTTTTATATCGCAACCATATTCATTCACATTAGCAATCATTAAAATTTCAGAACCAGCATCACTAAATATTCCTACCTCTATTTTTTGGTTTATTAACTCTTCAAGCATTTCTTTGTATTTTGGAATATTATTTTTATCTTGAATTTTTATACTCATAGTTACCACTTTAACCTTTTATAAGGTCTTAATAAATTTAAGACATCTACTGGAAAGTTTTTAACTTCAAAGTATGATTGCTTTAAATCTGATATTCCTTCACTCTGAACTGTTGCATCTTTTGAATCATATTTTATAAGTTTATCTATTGCTAGTTTAATAGGTCCAGGAGCTTCTTCTACTTGTTTTAATTCTTTGAAATTACCTGTTTCATCTTTTATAAGTTGAAAATAGACTACCTTTAATTCTTCCAAGGTCATAAAATCACCCCTTTAAGGTTTCAAGAAGTTCATCTTTTTTCATCTTAGAATATCCTTCTATTTCTTTTTCTTTGGCTAACTCTTTTAATTCTTCTACTGTCAAATCTTCAAGCATTTTGCAAATTTCATATTCTTCTTCTTTTTTATGACTTAGTACATGCTTTCTTAGTCTTAAAATTCTTCTCTCATATCTATCCATGTATATACCCCCTTAAAAGTATAAAAGAGAGGTTTATCCCTTCTCTTATTCATTCTCTAGCTTGAATAAAAACTTAACTATTCTAACTTTCTTAGGCTCATATACTCTTTGGAAGTTAAGACCATTTTCTAACTCGTCAAGTGTTGGGAACTTTCCAGCAACTGATGATTCAGTAAACTTAACTCCTCTAGGATGTAGTATCGATAACTTTCTATTAACTAAAATATCTTCACCTGCAAGAGATAGCCCTTTTCTTACCACTTCTGTTTCTAATATCTTAGGGTCACTTCCATTACCCCAAGCAATAGCTCCTCTACCAAATAGATACATTTCTGCTGATTTAGTTAATGGGTCATAAGCCATAGCATCATCAACTATAACCTTTTTACCTTTATATGTTTTCATTACTACATTACCTTCTGAATCTCTTATAACTTCTATCTCATCTTGTTTAACTAGATGATTTTCTACTTCTGAGTGCATCATAATAGCAGTTAGAAGTTCTTTAGCATCTCCCATTAATTGTTGTGCGTCTAAGAAAGAATGAGAGTTTAGCACCGCTTTATTTCCGAGTTCTGCTGTTATATCATATACTTTTTCTTTCATTGTTGTAGATGCAAACACTCCATCTAGTGTAGAAAGAAGTACTTTTTGATATGTTCTGTTCCAATAATCAGCGAATCTATCAGCTATTACTCTCATTGGATCATCACCTGCTAAGTGTCCTGCTAATGCATTAGCTCCAAAGGACTTAACAAATGCTAGTTTTCTTGCTATATCTTGCCCTGTTGTGATTTTACCTGGTACTGTTTCGCCATCATCATCCATTATCTCTACTTCACCTGTTAAATCGTTCCAAAATGGCATGTGAATTAAAGTGTTGGGACCACTTGCTAAAGCATCAAATTCTTTGTCGTGCTCAGCTATGCCTGATTGAATCAATTCTGATAACTCCATAGTTTTATTTACTACATAAGGTGTAAATACCTCTGGTTGTATCACATCTGCTATTTTAGTTGTTGAAGATGCAAATAACTGTAAGTTCAATTTTAATCCTTTATGTTTCATTCTTCATCTCTCCTTTAATTAATAGCTATTTTTAATTTAGCTGCAAGTTCTGGGTTTTCTTTTAATAGTTTTCCTTGCTCAGTTAGGTTAAAATGCTCCTTACTAAATGGATTATTTTTACATTCTGGATCTACTGGATTGGTATCTTTATTAGGCTCTCTGCCTTTTAATGTATCTGAACCAAATAAATAAGACTCCTGTTCTTTAAGAGTCTTTAATTGTTCTTCTAATCCTATTAAATTCTCTCCATCAAGACTAACTTTCTCTAAATCTAACAAAGCCTTAACTGCTTTTAAATTTTTTGCTTTTTCATCTTTAAGTTTTAATTCTATGGATGTCTCTTTTCTCAAAGCTACTATTTTAGTCTCATACTCTTCCTTTGTTGTTTTATTTAATTTCTCCAGTTCGTTTATTTTAGTAGTAAGTTCTTCATTACCTGCAGCTTTAATTTTTAGTTCTCCTAACTGCTTATCCCTTTCTTTAATCTGAATTTGTAAATCTGATAGTTGATTATTTATACCATCAAATTTATTTTTTTCTACATAATCAGAGCTATCAACTAAGTCAATATCTTTGTACTTAGTCTTAATATCTTCTGGTATTTGTTTAAAATGTTCTCCTAGTATTTCACTTAACTTTGGCATTTACCTCATTCCTTTCTTAGCCTTTTACGCCTTGCTAAAGGCAAAATAAAAAGCCTTATTTCTAAGACTTATTAAAAGCACAATTTATTTGAAAACCTTTATTAATTTGTTGTGATATTTTATTGTTTATTTCCTCCATAGATGTATTAATATTTCCATACTCACCCATCTTAATTGTTATTGGAGTATGTTTTCTAGTAAAAGGTTGTCTTAAGGGTGCAGTATTAGGCATAGTTCTACTTTCTAGGTTAGGCTTTGACATTTCAGCTAATGCACAAGCCACCATTCTCTTATTGTTGCAAGCATCTTTATTTTTGCAATTTTTGCATTCATCACATATTTTGCTTAAAGTCATTTATTGTTCTCACCTCATTTTTTAGCAAACTAAAAAGACCTATTTCTAAGTCTCATTTTTTTAAAATTACAATATATCTATTTTCCAAGCACACCTGCAATGAATATCATGCTTTGCTGATCCTGTTAATCCAGGTGCAAAACCAGTGGATCCATCTGGTAAAACAAATAATTTATCATAAGGTATAGTCACACCATCCATAATAGCATGCATAGTTCTGACTCTTTCATCCCTAGCGGAGATCCATGTCTTTATCATTTTAATTTTACCTGCTGATTTATCAAGACTATCTTTTTTAGCTTGATTAAACACTCTATGGCTTTCAGTTCTTATAATTCTAAGAGGATTGACAACCTGTCTAGACATAACGTCATTAAGTCTTTGAGATGCTTGGCTATATGTCATACCTTCTTTAAGTCCTTGGGTAACTGTTTCCCTTATTTTTAATACTGCATAATCTCTATGAATTCCCATTCTTTCAGTCCATTTCAAGCCACTAATGTCATTATATAAAGCTAACTTTAACACTTCATCTTTAACTATTGGAATGATAATCTTACCTGTTTTTATTTCAATTATATTTTTCAATCCATCATAACCAGCTTTATAATCCAGATTTAATGCTTTATCTATATTTTTTGAAGTATCTTTATATAAATCATTAGTGATTTCATCTAGCATTTTTTGCAGTGTTTTTAGACGATTATATTTTGCCATTTCTTCATAGGTTAATTTTCCATCATCTTCATATTTATTAAACATTTCTGCCATTATCTTTCTAGCATAATCTAAAGTCTTTTTATAATCGGTAATTATATTACCTTCTGTAGTTGTAATTATGTTTTCATGTAGTTCTTCTAATTTTTCAAATTCATCCAATCACTAATTTACCCCCTTTCTGATAAATCTATCAATATCATCTAAGTTTTTAACAGTTTCAGCTGATTCTTTTTTAAGTCTTTCTAATTCTATTGAAACGTCTTCTACCCATGGATGATTAGCCACTATCGTTTCATCACTAATTACTCCTTTTGATTGAGAAGCTATTTCTACATCTTCCTTATTATTAGTAATCATAGTCTTTCTAAAAGTAACTTGTACTATGGTATTATCATAATTTCTATTTTCAACAATATTAATATACTCTGTAGTAAACCACAAAATCCTTTTTAGAGATTTTCTAAATTTTCTTTCCATGATAGATGCTTTTAGATCCAATAAAGAATATAAAAATTTAAGAGATACTCCTGAGGGGCTATTGCCAAATCTATCCGTTTTCATGTTTACGCCCTGACCAAATATAAATATATTCTCTTCCAACCTATCAACCATTTCTTTTTTAGCTTCTATTGGTATATTTAATTCTAATTTATCCACCCCAGAACCAGTTTCAGCTGATACTTTAATAGCTTTGTAATACCTTAAATTTTCTTTAAACTCCGCTAAATCTGTTCCTTCATAACCTTTAAGAATCGTTATTATCTCTTGAACCTCAGCTAAGTTATTGGCTAAATCCGAAATACTAAGATCATATTCGTCAATAAGTTCTTTATAGAACGTTAAATCGCTTAATCTTTCTTCATTATTTGGAAATTCAATAAAAGGTACCTTACCCCATCCATAACCAACTTCATTATAATAAAAGTGGCTATCGGGATTGTTTAATTCTATATCATCTAATATAAAATCACCTGATTCTGTTTCTATATAAAAGGTAACATTATGCCTTGTCCACCATTCAGCCCTAATTCTTTCTTTACCATTAACTTCTACTAGGTAATATCTTAATGCTGCTTCTAAGTTCTCCTGGAGACTTGTGTCATAGATTGGTATTACTTCTTCAGCTGGGATGATAATAAACTTAAATTTGCCTTCTTCATTGATATATACATGTAGCCATTCGGTTCCTTTGTTTGAGGAATTCTTAGCTAACTCTGTTAGGGTATCATCCCATTCTTCACCTAGGATAAGATTTAACCTATTTTCATACTCCTTTTGGTTTTCTTCACATTGGAATATAACAGGCTTACCAACTAAATATGCTACCTTCTGATCAACCAGCATTTTATGCCAGTTATGAGGTAGCCTATGATTTTCTTTTGTAAAATCTTCTGTTTTTGCACCGTCCTGATAAAAGTACATTCTTCTTTTAAGAATCTTGTTCTCATTTTTATAATATTTTTCTCCCTCAAGCATTTGAGATGTATCGTGTTTATTAATTAAATCTTTTATTATAGCTTCGTTGCTAATTTTAGATTCATTAATTATTTTTTGTTTAATAAGCTCATTCCAAGTAAACAAATTATCACCTACCTTTACTTAAGAAATTGTACTGCATTTCCTTTTAAATCAGAAACCTCATATCCATCTAATGCATACCAAATAGCACTAAATGTATGAGGATCTATTTCAAATTGGTCCTCTATAATATTTCCATCTTTATCAACCTTGTAGGTTAAATCTTTTAATTCGTCTTTAGTATTAGGACAATTTTCTGAACAAATAATTTTCTTAAATCTCTTTACCTTTTTAGTATTTTGAAGCCTACTGCCTTGAAACTTTTTAGCTCCTGTAATATTAAAGCCTTGCTGCTTAAAAAACTGTATCGTTTTAGGTTCTGCACTATCTGCTCTTATTAATTCTCTAGTTGTTTTAAATTCAGCTATTTCAATAGCTGTTTTATCATCAGTCATTTTATTTTTGTAATACTCCCAGTATATATAAAGAATTTTATTTTCATGATCTATGGCTAATCTTATTAAGGCATTATATGAAGTTTCAAATCCAAAATCAAAGCCGACACGTTTCATATCTTTTGGTATATTATTAATTCTTTCTATAACTTCATAATGTGGCAAAACTATAAATTGAGGCAAAACTCTAACTCCATTAACTCCAAATCTTCCCTTTCTAGCAATTCGATAAAGATCTAGGTCATATGTTTTTAGTTCCTCAAGTTGTTCTGTATAACTTTTAGGTAAAAATAAATTATCATCAGCAGTAGAATGATGATAATAAGTATTGTTTTTTATTATATTTCTTTCTTTATAAAGATCTTCGTCATTTAATATATATATCTTTTTCTTTTTATCTTGAAAGAAATGTTTGTATGACCAATTACTCTGACTAACAGGGTTTGTAGATAATATAAAGTGAATTGATAAACTTGGGTGTCTAGCCCTTCCTAGTAACTCTTTATAACCCTCGTATTTTAATTCTGAACATTCTTCTATCCAAATGATTGTGACACCATGAATAGACTTTAATTTAGCAGGCTTATCCATACCTTTAAATATTATCTGAGATCCATTAGGGAACTTTATCTGCATTGGAGATGTTGTTATTTTTATTGCATCATCTAATCCTAAATCTATAATGATTTCCTCCAGCAATGCAAAGCAACTATCTCTTATGGTCTCAAATACTTCTCTAACTACTAATGCTTTTCTTTTCTCCTGCAGTAACTTTAAAATTAGCTTTAAGGCTACATGATAACTTTTAGAACTTCCATATCCTCCTACAAGAAAATATGTTTTATAATCCCAATCAAATATAAAATTTTCAAAGTGAGGATTAATTTCTTTCTCTATCACTTGTCCTCACCCTTTCGCTTAATTACTATTTCAATTGGTTTATCCTTATCTACTCCCTTAACTTTTTCTATATCAGCCTTCAATTTTTCAATCCTTAATTTTTGCTCTTCAGTAGCTAGATCAGTTTGCATCATTTCCTCATATCTTTTTATCATACTTCTAAGTTCTGACATTGCTCTTGATTGTGCTTGTAGAAAGTTAGCTTGTTTATCCCAAGCATATTGGAACTCCCATTCTCTTTCTGTAAAGGTATCTCCATCCTTTTCTTTTTTTAGATGTTTTGTAATATCATCTTGGTCTTTTACATACATAATTCTTTGAGCTCTTATAATTGCAGCATACTGAATAGTTATGTTCTCCCAAAGTATATCCAGTGAATCTTTTCCTTTAATTTCTTGGATAATGCTTAAGGTTTCATTAGGTAGATACTTACTAAAAAAGCCATGGGTTTCAGCATTTTTATTTCCTGCTGGAGCACCATGGCCTACTGCATTTTTATTATTTAAGGGTGCACCCTTCTTCTTTTTGTGTGCACCTTTTTGTTTTTTTCTTTTGACCAACCATATCTTTTTATCCAGGACTTAATTGTATTTATACTAACCTCATATTTCTCGGCTAGGTCTTTATATTTCATACCATATAAATAATCTTGTTTGGCTAAGTCTTTGTCATCTGGATCCCTTATATTTGTCATACCACCACCTCAATCGCTGATTGCTTGTTTGTTTTGGGAATGAAAAAAGAGCCGTTGGGCTCTTGAAAATTAATTTCCTACCGATATTGTTTCTTTAATCTGTAAGTATTCTATTCTTTCTGATTCAAATCTAGCTAATTTGTACTTCGTAAAATATTTGTTTCCAAATAAATCTTCATAACGAATTTCTATAGGTTCTTCATAGTTAATATTAAGAGGACACAAAAAATCCCAAAGTCTTTTTTCAATTGAGATGCCTTTTAAAGATTTATCAGATGGAATGACATTCCCAAATGACTTTATAAATATTTTCTCTTCATCGACAACTTCCACAACAATCTCTATATTAGTTGCTATGCCTAATCCAATATTCTTTATTTCTAATGAATCTATGTATGCATCACTAGCATAACCAATATAAAATCTTCTGTCTACCCTCCAGTTGTTTCCCCTATCTCGTTCTTCTAAAATAAGAATAGGTCTTTCCCTTCTGTATTCCACATTCCTAGCTTCCTTAACTGTTATTAATACAGCAGTTAAAGTTCCTATTCCTCCTATCAAACCACCTAATAAAGAACCTAAAAATGATGCCCACTCACCGTTAGTTATATTAGATCTATAACTATTACCAAAAATGAATTTATCTATCAGAAATGGAATCAGCATACTAGCTATAATCATAATAAGCATAGTCTTTACACCTATGTTTATTATATCTTTTGATTTTAAAAAAGTTTTTCTACTCATATCCCCCTCCTTTCAACTACACAATTCGGCAAAAGAAGGCAAAAACCTTTCTGAGTGTTTCTACATTATTCCGTATAAGAAACAGATACCACCTCTAACTTCCTTGATTAACTTACGCTATATCAATTATCTTTAACTTTTTAACGGTTTTTTCTAGTGTTGTTGTGTTCAGGACTGTCTCTTTAAGGGCATGAACTTCTTTTTCTTGCATGAAAAGATTGCTTAGCAAATCTGCATCAGGTTTATTTATAAAATCAAAATTATATTCCTCATTTTCCCTAAGTTGATAATCATTAGACCTTATAATTTTTAATCTTCCAAAATATTGATTTCCATCCAACCTAAAAAAATTAGCCTTTATCTTAATTGTCTCGGGTTCTAGTTTTACCTTTTGTTGAAATAAGTTCTTTTCATGTTCCGTTATATTTATAGCTTTAGAATGCGGAAATTTTTTATCAGTAAAATTTATAGATTTAACTCCTTTTTCATGATCAATACTTTTAGCCATTTGTTCAAAGTTAGTTTCTGCTTTTTTTACAAATGCTATGGTTTCATTAGGAATAATAATGACTGTATTATTGTCTCCATTTATTACATTAAGCATATTATTATCACCTGCTTCTATTGTTATCTTTTCCCCATTTGAATTTGCGGTTAAAACAAATTTCAAATACTTAAATCCACTTAAAACCAATTCAAACAAATCCTTAGGAGTAAGTGTACTAACATAAGGAATAGCTAATTGTGTTACAGTAGCTATATAGATACCCATTTCAGACACAAAAGACCCATTTTTAAAATCTAAAGTTCTAATTTGAAAGATTTCCCTGTCTTTATCGCTCATACGTTTCTTATGATTTATGGTTAAATAGGATTTATCAAAAATTCCTTGAAAATTTTTAAGGCCTATTAGTAAATAGTAAAGATTTTTGCTATCATCAAACTGTTCCCCTGTCATTTTAAATACAATATTTAATTCTTCTGAATTCAAGATAATTACCCCCCAAATTTTAAAATTCGACAGGTAATTTAATAACCCTTTCCAAATATTTCTGCATTATCCGACAAAAAAAGTAGCCTCATGTAAAGGGCTACCTTAACAATATTCATTTTTTCTACTATACTAAGCATATCATAATTTCCTATTAAAACTCGTCAACAATTCGTCGGAAACTCGTCATTTTATTTATCGAATTTACTTATTTTTCTGAAAAAGGTGGAAAAAATACCATTCGTTGCTATAATGAAACTATGAATGTGCATTGTCACGATAATAACTATAATTAAAACAGATACTTAGATTAACAAACAGCAAAGAAAAGCAACCCATATAAATGGGACGAGGGGGAAAAGTATTGACTACACATAATAATGCGAAAAACGTAATATCATTTATAAATATGAAGGGCGGTGTAGGGAAAACTACTCTATGTCTTAGCTTGGCTTATCAATTATCAATGGAAGATAAAAAAAAGATATTAATAATAGATATGGATCCTCAATTCAATGCTACGCAAACAATGATGGAGCAATATGATTTAGTGGATGAATATTTGAATAAATTTAGAACAGAAAAATCAATTATTAATATTTTCAAAAGAAAAAAATCACTTACTAATACTAGATCTTCTGAAATAGAATTAAAACCAGAAGATACGATTATTAAATCTACTATCAATGAGAATTTAGATATTATTTGTGGAAATATTGATATCATTTTCGAGGATAATAATCAAGATTCGATAAGTAAAAAAAGGTTAGATCTGTTTATTCGTAAACATAAACTTAATGAATATTATGATTTTATATTTATTGATTGCCCTCCTACTATATCATTTTTTACAGATGCTTCTTTGATAGCCTCTGATTATTATTTAATACCAGTAAAAATAGATAAATTTTCAATTCTTGGCGTTAAGATGCTAGACAATGTTATAGCTTTAATGAAAGAGGATCCAGAAAATAAAGTTGATTGTTTGGGTATAGTTTATACAATGGAGGAAAAACAAAAAAAGTTAGAATCGATAAAAGATCTTTTCGAAGAAAATGAACTAATAAGAGATAATTATTATATTTTCTCTAATACCATGCCAAAACATAATCATTTACTATCTGGTAGTAAAGGAAATATAGCATACAATTATGATGATACTCGGGGAGATATAAGATCATTAAGTAAAGAGTTCTTAAGGGTCTATTTTAAAGAAGGTGAACAAAATGAAGAATGTTCTTAAGAAGCATAATTCCGAACTTTATATAGAAGCTATTGGACTGAATTCACTTATTCTTTTATCAAAGGATCTATTCCCTTCAAATGATGATCTAAAGAGCTACACAGATGAAATTATTAAAATCGAACTAAAAAACTACTTATTCAAATCCAGAACATTACTAGTTGCAAAAATAAATAAGTATATTTATGACTTAGAAGTTGATGAAATTAAGACTCTTTACAAAAACATGAATAATTATTTAATCAACAAAGATGGTAAGAGCGATAAAGACAATGATAACAATAAAAATAATAGAGATGAAAATAATAAAATTAATAATAAAAAAAATAAATCTAAGGATAATTTAAAAACATGGTTAGAAAACATTTAGTTGACAAAAAAACTACAGAAGTTTTATTAAGTCCATACAAAGATATGATTACTGAGTATAAAGAATATATGGTTAAAAATATTAATGATACAAGAGGTAGTTATGACAAAGTAATAAATATCGGCAAATCATTAGTAATAATAAAAGAATACGTTTTTTCAGATAAATTTAAAGATGAGTATTTTTCTACATTACTAATATCTGATATAAATAGCTGTCTGTATTGTATTAGAAATAATTTACCCAAACGTTTCTTTTACTTTTCTTTTAGAGGGTGTATAGAATCCTTCGCTAGATTAAATATTATCGAGAAGTCATCTAAGATAGTAGACAATGTATTTAAAGACTTTAAAAAACAAAATAAGCATATTATTGCCGATAATGAATTTTATCAAGATTTTTTTTCTGTAATTAAATCAAAATATACTATTTCTTCAGGATATGTTCATGGCAGCATGAATGCAAATCTATCCTTAAAAGAGTCTATTGAAGACTTTCATAATTCTAACTCTCATAGAGATACTCAAGAAATGATAGAGGATTTGGAAAAAATAGTAGAATTAATAAAAAAATTCTATTTAAAAAAAGATACAAACCTTTCAATATTGAAGCATGCATACCACAGGAGAATTATTATCTTAAAATATTTATTAACTAATTCCGAAGTGAGACAATTATTTTAACTTGCTATAATTTAAAACTAATCTTTTTTTGATTAAAGATTAGTTTTTTTATTTGTTTATATACGAACACTTACTCGTTAAAATGATTTTATCCCAGTAAAATAGATACTTTTTGCTAGATCTACGCCATGGTTACTTATAACAATTAACCAATATATACCCAATATGCTGTATATTGTCTTTTCGAAAATCCTGAACAACTAACCTTATTTTCAAAAATCTCAAATTTGAAAATAGGTCTTAGTATTAAGCCCTAACCTTCAAAAATTCATGAAACCTACTAAGAATCCTTTCCCTAGTTCTCCGTACTGTTGCCTCACCACAATTTAAAGTTATGCCAACTCCAATGTTAGAGCGTTGATACAAGTAGCACTGTTCAAACACAGCTTTTTCAAAATCATCTAAATGTGTATTTGCTATATACTCAACCCAATCAATTTTGCTTTCAAGTTGCATAATCCGACACTTTAATTTAATCTTTATTTTTCTAAGATTTTGTATTTTCTCAAATATTTTTGCTTGATTCATTTCGTACATATAGCTTGCCCGTTCAATTGGAGTAAATTCAGAAGAACCTCCATGTCCACCTCCTGGGGTAAACCTCATTTGCCCAGGGGAAGGGAGTAGATCTTCTTTTTCTGCGAGTATTCCACGAAATTCTCGTATCTCTTTTTCTATTTTTTCTGCTGCTACATAAAGACCCTCTAGTCTTTGTTTATTCTTCCAAAACCTCTTAAGAGAGTTTTCTAGCTGCCTTTTTGTATCTTTATTCATATCCCTTCCCCCTGTTCAATATTTGAATATATAATCTTTATAAGTACATTATTTCAAACTATTTTCTTCTTTTTTAAAAGAATATATATATTTCCCGTCAATAATTTGTACATAACTTCCTTTGGACTCTTCTTCCCGAACAATGTTGATTTTTTCTTTAAAGTTTTTAAACGGAATCATCTTAACAACTACTCCCATAAAATCACCCCTAAACTTATTCCTCCACAAAATTAATGTCTGGATATTTGAATAAAAGCATTTTCTTTTTTAAGAGATACTCTTTAGTTCTAAACCCTTTTGTGTCTATGTATTCAATTTTGTCATTTGGATAAATAACTTTAAAATCAGCTCTATATGTTATCGGTCTAATCTTTTTACCGTCTTTATTTCTATACCCTGGCTGTAATTCAAACTCAGGTTGTAGTTCAAAATCTTTTATTTCTCCAGCTCTTTTTAATAGTTTTAATTCACTATATTTTCTAGCTTCTTTTACGCTATCAAAAGTTATGCCGTCTATTTCTTTTTTTCTGGACCCGTACTTTGACTTTGATTTTTTAGTTTTAACTATTCCTAGCTGCTCTGCCATTTCTCTGCTGATTCTGGTCATTTTCTTATCACTACATTTCTTTGAGAAATATTTTTATAATATGGGCATATATCTGCAAAGTAGTACGGGTTCATTTTCTTGCCATTAATTTGGCATTTGTGATCCCTAGTGCCAAAATTTTTGCATTCATTGCATTTCGCCATTTTTTATACCCTCCCTAGCCCAGATTTCATGAATCCGATTAAATCCTTCACCAGTTTCAAGATTAACTTTTACTATTGGATTTTGAAATTGTTTTTCTAATTGATCTAAAGAATTAAACTTTGGCAGATAATTAAGGGCTTGTCCAAACCAGTTATTAGCTTTATTTTCTTTTTTAGCTGGCATTTAAAATCACCCTCCTAAAACGGAATATCATCCTCGTTAAAATCTACTTCGTGCCCAAATTCATTTGAGTTATCAACAATCTTGTCCTTATTTTTGCGATTATCTAGAAATTCCACACTATTTGCTACTACCTCAGTTACCCACCGTTTCTGGCCTTCATCCGTCTCATAGGTACGCACTTGTAAACGACCATCAATTGCTACTTGTGAGCCTTTACCAAGATAAGTAGCACAGTTTTCTGCAGGTTTACCCCAAACTTGTATAGGGATAAAGTCTGCTTCTTTCTTACCATCTTGGTTAGCAAATGGTCTATTAACTGCTAAGGTAAAATTAGCTACACCCTTACCGTTAGGCGTAAATCTTAGCTCAGGATCTTTAGTCAAACGACCTATCAAAACAACTTTATTCATGGTTTTATCACCCTTTCCTACTCAACCAAATAATCTAAATCACGTATTTTATTAGTCGTTGAAAACTCACCACTGCCATTAGGCTTGTGGCTTTTTTTGCTAAAGACATTGCTATTTCTTTTTTCAAACTCAGCCTTAGCAAGCTTTGCTTGTTCTATTGTTTTAATCCCGCTCTTTTGCCAGTTCAGTAGAATTTTATCTATGTACCCAATGCTACGTACATTCCTACCCAATGCTTCGCTAACCGCAAACTTAATTAAATCGTCTAGAAATATCTCTTGCCATTCAGAAACAGTTTGTAGTTGAGTAGGGCTTAAGAGAAATCCAAACTCCTGTTCAATGAATTTGAAAATGGTCGCGTGCTCGTCTACTACTAGTAATTTAGTTTCGTTTAGTTTAGTTTCGTTTAGTTTATCTAATGTGGCATGGTTGTAGGCATAACTGTCGGCACACTTGTTGGCATGGTTGTCGGTATAACTGTCGGCACTATATGCCGACAAATCTTTATTGATATCTTTGTTGGCATGTTTGTAGGCACTATATGCCGACAAGGATATCATTGAATATATAGCAGCTTGATTGCCTTTTCTCTGTTTCCAGTCAATTCTTCCCTTTTGCTTTAGTTCATTTCTAGCTTTAGAAATTGTTCTTTCAGCTAATCCTGTCTTAACACATAACACCGATATGGCTACAGCAAACTCGGCTGTCCATCCAGCCTTATTGTTTATGTGCATTAAGGCATGCCATAAGACAATACTAGATGTAGACAATGAATTTGTTTCGAGCCAATCATAGAATGCATTAAGTTCTTTTAAATAGTTCACGTTATCACCCCGAATAGTGGTGTTTAGTTATGCTGCTTTCTGTAACCTTTGTATTTCTTCACAA
The DNA here is from genome assembly GCF_900176035.1 of Desulfonispora thiosulfatigenes DSM 11270. Lineage (NCBI taxonomy): Bacteria > Bacillati > Bacillota > Clostridia > Eubacteriales > Peptococcaceae > Desulfonispora > Desulfonispora thiosulfatigenes. Next base: position 391,530 of record NZ_FWWT01000022.1, read on the forward strand.
GCCTCTAACGTTGCCCTTTGAACCTTTAAATATAAATTGAAATCCTTTACCTTTCCGTTAAACCTTAATATACAGAACATATGGTTTTCCTCCTTTTGATAAAAGCAGGTAGGGTTTTACACCCTACGCTATTATTAAAATTCTGTAGGTTCTAATTGTGAATCTGGTTCACTTTCTACTGTGCTATTTTCAACTGCCTCATATTCGACCTCAAATACATTTTCATCTTGTATCTCTGTCATATTCTCGGATATCTCAGTCTTAATTGACCCATCCTCTGTAACTTGTTTTACAAATTCAACTTTAATAGGAGCATATTTAAGAACTTTTTTAAGTACCGTTTTCTTAGCCATTTCATCAAAATTATTAGACCAGGGACTATACTTGCTATTAAACCCTTGGCTATATTTACGTGCATGGTTTGTAATATCATCCTTGCTCATTACCTCAAAGCCAAATCCACCATTTACAAGCTTAAAAACTGCATAATAGGCAATTGTATTACCTCTATTATTAGAGGCTGGTTTATGCACTAAATTTGGTTCTAAACCAAACTCATATTCAAATACATCATTTTCATAAACCTCTTTAGCATATATATTTGTAAACTCTCCTGATCTATGAGCAAGATCAATCATACCTTTGTATCCCAGTTGAAACTGTACCTCTGGAACGCCTTTATTTCGATATGGTATTAAATAAGCTTGTCCCAGTGGAGTATTCGGTTCCAATCCTAATTGTGCTGCATTCATTAAAGCACCCATGAAACTCTTTGGTGTACATTCTGCAAGAGCAGGATTAACGCTTATTGCACTTAATGCCATTCTGGTAAATCTTTCTGGAGTAATAACACTAGGTAATGCCTTTTTTATTTCTGGCTCCATTACCTTAATCCAATCCTTCATATTTTTAGGTTCTTTACTTGTTTGTACCGCACCAGCCTTATTTGCTAAAGCATTTTTAACACTCATTTTTAAACCCCCTAATTATTTAATTTGAAATCTTCTATAGGAACTTGTATTTACATATTGATCATATAAATCTGGGTAGTCTTTTTTAAATTCTTTAGAATCAAATCTATTAGAATTAATTGTTTTCCACGTAACCTTTTTATCTCTAATAATGGCTGTTTCAAAATCACCCATCCCTACTTGAATAACCTGTTCAATTTGCGATTTTTCTAGTTCTAATTTTTTAATCATTTCTGCAATTTCGGCTCTTCTGTCAATGTGGTTAATATAATCATCTTCAAGATCTATGAAACTATCTGGTGTAGAATTTGGGTACATCATCTTTATTAAATTCCCAGCATCTTCTGATCCATCTGGAGCTGGAATTATTTTAGGTACTATATGATTTTCCCAGAAATCTTTTTCTATCTTGATTAGGTAATTAATTATTTCTTCATCACGTTCAATTTTTTTATAAACAAACTTTTCATTTCCAATTAAACATGCTATCCACCAAGCTTTATATCCAGTTACCGCCATATAGTGATGACATTGGATTTCATAATGAGCAGGTATGTTATCATCTTCCCAATCTTTTCTGGAATATGAATTAGTAGTTTTGCATTCCAGTCCTTCTTTTTCTCCTACTACCAAACGGTCTACATTTGCAAACATAAATTCATTTTCAGAGTGTGCTAAAATTGCATTTCTCTTTCTAACTTTTAAGCCTGTAGCTTCTTCAAATCTAGTTGCTACATAATCCTCTAAATCTCTACCGACTCTCATTCTCTCATTGTCTTCAACCTCTTCACCTTGACCGATTTTATCTAAGTAAACAGATATAGGACTTTTCCAAGGATTTAATCCTGCAATAGCTGCTGCATCCGACCCACCTATTCCTTTTTGTCTCCACTTTAACCATTCCCCATGATCCATATCCTTTGTTGATACTAAAGTAATTGCTTGCATTATTTATCCCCCCATCCACACATAGGACAAAAGACTTCATTGCCTCTTTCATATGCAGGAGATCCAAAGTATTCACCAGCACAATTTATAAAAGTAGTGATTTCAAGCTTTGAAAAACAATCAGGACATCTGCTTTGTAAGATACAATCTCTAGAAATTCTTTCAGCTAACTTTTGGGCTACATCTTGACCATTGTTATTAAGGTATTCGGCAATATCTTTTAAATAGCTAAGTTGTTCTTTCCCGTTCATATCCCCTAATGAGCTTTCAAGTGCATCTATAATCTCATGTTTCATGCGATAACCTCCCCTTTTCTAAGCATATAAAGGCTCTCTTTCTTCTCCGTTTGGCCATATTTCGATTAAACATTCTTTACAGTAATAAACCTTAAGAGATCTAATATCAGTACAGCTAATAACCTCGTTCACGGTGTGTTTATGCTTGCAAATTGGGCAAATTGGTTTAGGTTTTTCTTTTTTAGGGACATTCCTTTTAATAAATAAATGCACTGTTCCATATTTAATATTAAGTACTTTTGATATTTCCCTAATTGATTTACCCTCTTCAGTTCGTAAAAATATAATATTTTTTACATCATTTTTAGTAATGTCTTTAAACCCTTTCATTTTTTTCACGCTCCAAATATGGTATAATACCATTAGTTAGTTTTTTTAAGCGATCCTGTGTTCCCAGCACAGGGTCTTTTTTGTGTATAACCATTCCTTTGGCATTTTTCATTATGTTCTTGAATTAATCCAGATATATCAATCCATTTGCCTAAACTAATTTTCAAAGTTTCTATGTTATGCTCAACATCTAGAAATTGGTGTAGGCATTTTTTAAACTCTTTTAACTCCTGGTCTGTAAAATCAGACTGACAATTCTTATTGACTGCAAGTTCTAACATATCTTTTAATACAGCCTGAGCCTCTGCCATTTCACCTGTTAGCTTTAAAAGCACACTTGCTGGATCAAGATTAACTTTGTCCAAAATCTCATAACTATAAGCCTTACCTATAGAACAATGCCAGCGACAATATTGTTGAGTGAGCCATGGATTTTGGCAAATTCGACTAATTTCTAAAACTATATCTGCTTGTGGTACTTGAACTTTTGTTTCGTATGCTTCTATGCTTCTATCTCCAATACCAACTTTTTTGCCTAGCTCTTTTCTTGTAAATCCTTCATTGTCTCGTGATCTTCTAATTTCAGCTCCGATATGCATTTTCTGTCCTCCTTTCCGATAACTTTTAGGAGTTAGATAGATATAATCCCCTGCTGTTTTTTGGTAAAATATAATTAAGTAATAAACGACCTCCCTTCCTAACTGGCTTGTCCTACCTTGCCAGTAACCTGCAGGTTTTTATATATTTCCTTGAAAGCAACAGTTAATATTTGAGCTTCTAGTTCAGTAATTTGCATTTGTGCCTGGATAATTACATCTGGAAATGTTGGATTTTCATCTCCGAAAATATAGTCAAAGTTTAGACATGCTCCAGTAGCCTTTTGGTTATCTAGATTTTCAACTATAACTGCAAAACTTGAATTACCTGCTCCTGGTATTTCAACCACAGACATTCTTAAATTTGTTTTAGGTCCTACTGTTATGTAGTGGATAGAATCTAACTGTTTTACCCAAACATCTTTGATTTGATTGTTTACTTGAATAAAACTTTTAATCTCAAGCACCTTTTTTACCCCCTTCTTTATTACACTTGTTCTAAATAGTTAGATGGCCTGTTAGCAGCATTACCCCAGCTAGTAATAGTAAAGAGTAACATTTCCTATAACTTTCCTTCAATTTGTACCTTTTCTTTTGGTTCTTCATGTCCAAACCTCCTTGTCCAAATTTATCTTTAAGAAGGACTAAGCCTTCTCTGCTTCAGCTTCTTCATTAAGCTTTAATTGCTCCTCGATTGATAATGAGTTCCAAATCGCCCATCCTGCCCTATGAAATTCTTCTAGGATTATCTCCTTTTGTTCATCACTAATAGGTGGCGGAGCAACTACATGAACAGTTGTGTTACCAAACTTATAACTTGCATCATACTTTTTTGTCTTAGTATTCATATCATCACCCTTACCATATGTATGCGAGTGGTCAAGAGGGACTACCCTAGAATTTTTAAACATTTATCTCACCTCCTTACTAATAAAATATCTTTACAGGTCTTCTCACCTTTCTAGCGAAATTAATAGTTGTCGAAGCTAATAAATTCGAAAGGAGGTGAAAATAATAGAAAATCATACTCTCTTAGTTGCTGTCATACCAATAATAATTTCATTAATATCTTTATTGATAAGCATGATTAGTTATTATAAAAATGCTCCACCCATAGATATTGATATATTTGAAGAAGCTCTTTTTTATAAAGGTATTATTGGTTATCATAATGCTAATATGGATTTTATTCCGGTTATAGTTGCTTCAAATGACGCAAATGGTTTTGAACTTGAATTTTGTATAATTAATATCAGAATAATAAATCCTAAAAACAGTCCAGTATCAATTTTTAATCTCCAAGTGTTAGATGAAAAAAACAACTTATTAAACTACCATAAACAAATTGATATTCCTTATATCAGTGAAATTTCGAAATTAATAATTATTGATAAAAAGCAAACAAATAACACTTTAGGAATAAACTTGCCCTATAGTCATTACACGACTATTCCAGGCGGATGTTTTGCGCATTTAGATATTGTAATACCTATAAATGAAATAACTGAAAATGATTCTAAAGTAATCAAGGTTTTTTTCCGAGATAGTAGACGAACTTTTCTTACAGTAATAAAACGAAAACTTAAAAGTAACGCAAAACTTAAATATCCAATTCACTATAAAGAAATAAACCTATCTTATCCTCCAAAGGGATAAATTTTTGATCCCTTTGGTATAACGCTGTGATTTAGCATAAAATTGTTAAGTATGGGCTTTGTTTTTCTTACTAATAATCTTCTCCCTGGCTGTTCTTGAACTCGCCCTTCCAGTTCAGCCACTCTCTTTTCTAATTCAGTAACTCTCTGTTTTAAACTATTCACTCCCCCACCCCTTTATCTCGTATGCAATATGGTTGTCCTTATTCCATAATTCTCCTATAATCTAAATACAAGCTCTGCCAAGCTGAGTACTTATGAAAGGAGAATATAAATGTCTAGTTTAAAGAAACCTGGTACCGACAATGAACCAGCTGGCAAGTATAAAGAAGTTGGCCCTCGTGGTGGTGAAGTTAAAAATCCTAGAGTTATAGAAATTGACAAAGGCGACAGACTTCCACCTACCCAAGAAAAAGGTCATAAATGGAAAAAGATATGACATTTCTTAAAAGCCATTGTTTCAGCAGTGGCTTTTAAACCTCTATTTTCTTTCTTGAGGTGCACCAGCTTTTTCCTAAAAAATCAATTTGAATCCAAGCTTCCACATACTTAACCCCATTTTCTACATACTTAGTAATATAATGCTTTACCACCCTTTCCACCCCCTTTCCAGTAATTCCAACAACCATATATTTAAGGCAATAACCTCATATTGATGAACGTTAATTTTTTTATGTAGACTTAGATTAGGAGTATTGAGTTTAAATTACATGATTTTTATATTTTGGATTCTCCTTTTGTTCATCATGGTTTACATGGTTCGTAAAAAAAATCTCTTCTACTAGTAAATTTAGATAGTTAGCTATTTTTATAATTATATCTCCGCCAGGATTTGCAACACCTCTCTCAATATCTGATAAATATGGTCTGGAAATTCCAATTGAATTAGCTAACTCGGTCTGCGTAATACTTTTATTTTTTCTGATTTCTCTAATTTTGTTCTTCATGGTTTACATACGACCCCTTTCTTGTACTCCTTGGTTTACACTTATTATAAAACACGTATGTTTTTATGTCAACTATGTTTAACAAGATGTTTCTCTTTTTACCTTGTTGTATTCTATGGGTTACATTAAAATATAAATATAAGGTAGGTGAACACAATGCAACTCGGAGAAATAATTAAAAATTATAGAAAACAAAATGATTTATCTTTAAGAGAATTTGCAAATAGATGCGATTTAAGTCATGCTTATATTGCTAAATTAGAAGACGGAATAGATCATAGAAGTGGCAAAAAAGTTGAACCTACTTTGGATACAGTAAAAAGAATTTCAGATGCCATAAATATACCCATGGAAAGGTTATTATCTATGATCGGATATATAAATAAAGAAACTAACCTAGATAGCCCTCATGTACCCCAGGAGTATGAGGAAAAACATAAAATAACTAAAAGAGATTTAGATCAATATGAGGATTTTGTTGAACATGCCGGAACCTTCTTTATGAATGACGAGGTTGCTGGTGTTTTAATGTCTACGTTAGGTGATAAGCTTAGATCTTTAAGAGAAGATAAAAACTTAAAACAAATTGAATTAGCAGAAAAATTTAAAAAACATAATTTCAATATAACTAGTGCTGCCATTTCGCAATATGAATCTAATAAGCGAGTTCCAGATACGGAAATGTTAGCTATGTATGCGGACTTATTTAATGTAAGTTTAGATTGGTTATGTGGCAGAACAAATGTAAAAAATCCTGATATAAAGGAAACTATCACCAACAGACCATATACGGATCCAAAACTTGATGATTTGCTAAAAAAGGTTCCTGATTTAACAGAAGAAGAAAAGGAATCTTTGGCTGACCATATGGAGTTTGCAATGAAAATTATTGAAAAGGAACGGGAACGCAGAAAAAAATTTTAGGACAATGTTAGTGTTGGTATATTATCAATTTAGAATAGATATTTTAATATTGAAATACCTATTCTAATATTAAGAACACTTTTCTAAGAGAATTTAAATACAGGGAGTCATAAAATATGAATATCGCAATAAAAAAAGCCCTTGCAGTTTTAGAAAACTACGGGCTTTTGTCATGTGTATTAACTTTTCGACAAATTCAGTCAATATTAGACAGTGAAAATATCATATTTAACAATTTTTCTTTTAATGGTCGTTTAAAAGAAAGATATATCTCTACTGGGGATGGAATTTCAATTATAACAATAAATGGTGATGCTGAAACTCAAGACGCTAAGCACTTAACTGCTCATGCCCTTGGACATCATTTTCTACATAAGGGCAATTATGCGTACATAGATAATATCGTTTTGGACAAACATGAGAACCAGGCAGAAGACTTTGCAGCAATCTTATTAGTACCACCTTTGGCTTTATCAAAATCTAAGCCGTCAACTACTATAGAATTAACAGAATTATTTGAAATTCCTTTGCACTTAGCTGAAAGAAGATTGAAAATATTTGAGATGCATGGATTATAAAATTAATTATTTAAGAAAGGGTGTTTTAAATGAGTAACCTAGAAGCTTATGAAGAACTTGATTTTAGACATTACATGTCTAAAGCTGAAATTGATAAAGCTCTACACACATTAGAAGGTTTATTAAAAGGTGTAGCTCTGGATAACATTATTAATAATCTTGAAGTAGAAGAAGTAAAACATTGGTGTAATCAACATGAAGAATACTTGGATAGGCACCCCTTTTCCGAACTAATCCCATTGCTTATCGAAGCATTGGAGGATAACCATCTAGACAAAGACGAAATAAAAGATATTCTTTGGGTGTGTAATAATTTTAAAACACAAAGTGCTTATTATGATTTAGTTACCTCTGATATCCAAAGACTTCAAGGTATTTTGCATGGAATATTGTCAGATAATGAAATTACAATAGAAGAAATTAAAGGTTTGAAAGATTGGTTAAACGAAAATGATCATTTAACAACTACTTATCCCTATGATGAAATATACAGTCTAGTAGTTTCTGTATTATCAGATGGTATTCTGAGTAATGAAGAAAAAATAATTTTAAAAATATTTTTTAGTGATTTTGTAGATACAGGTAATTCCAAAAGTATTGAATCACATGAAACTAAAGTTCTAAAGAAACAATTGTCTATTAGTGGAATATGTGCTATTTGTCCAGAAATTCTCATAGAAAATAAAGTTTTTTGCTTTACAGGAGTATCAGAAAAAACAACTAGGAAAGGATTTTCTGATGTAATTGAGGCTTTAAAGGGACAATATAAAAACTCAGTAACACAAAAAACTAATTATCTAGTAGTAGGAAATAAAGGTAACCCCTGCTGGGCATTCTCATGTTATGGAAGAAAGGTTGAAGAAGCTATTACTCTTAGAAAGAAAGGCCATAATATTCAAATTGTAAATGAAAATGATTTCTGGGATTTTATAGAAGATTTAACTATTTAGCTTTTCTATAACTGTATTGATTAACTTGTATTGATAGGTATACATAAAAACATTTAAGTAAAAATATATACCAAAACTTACCCAAAAGATGGGTAAGTTTTATTATATAATTTAACATGCCTATAAAATAAATACCTTGTTTGACTTATTAGATCTTTTTGACTCTATTAAAGGTACATAAAGGATATAAGTGTAAAATTATTAATCATCATCAACTATTCCATAAACCTCAATATCCTTTTTATCTTTCTCTAAATCATATTCACGAATTTTATTAATAATAAATTTTAAATCAAGAATAGACATAAAAAAGTAACATACGCCTAATATTAATAATAATAATTCTATATTAACTAAAAATATCTGAATTTTTTTACTGGAATTTATCATTGCAATAAAAGATACTACAATTGATCCTAAATTTAAAAATATTCCTCTTGATATTGAAGTATGAATTAAATCTAAGTGTCCCCATTCACTTAATATTTTTATTATTTTGTTATTAGAAGTACTAACAATAATGCTTAAACCAGTAAACAAGAAACCAGCTAATATTGCATTAGTAGATAAAATATTAAAATGTAAACTTTGTTGTTGTGTACTATTAAAAATTTCATTACTATATAGTTTAAAATACCAATAACAAACCTCATATAAAATTAAAGTTAGAACAGGGAAAATTATTAATCGATTAAATTCTATATATTTCTTTATTTCTTGCATAATATTTATTAATTTATAACTTAACTTCATAATAATCCCCCCTTTTTTTATTAGAACCTTTAATTCTATAAAAAATATTCTTTGTTTTCTATATATTATTTATTAGTATACTATATAACCTTAAGTTTAGGTTTCATATCACTATATATATATTCCAAAGAACTAAATATTTCCTCTAACGGTATATATGTAGTTCTAGGTTTCTGTTTTAATGTAACTTGCCTAGTAAAAAACGGTTCAAGTAAATCAAAATTTTCAACTCTTTCATCAATATTAGCCCTTACAATTAGTTTTTCTAAAATATTCTTTCCATTGTCTTTTTCTTCATAAATAGTATCGATGATTGCTTTTAAGCAATCATAATTATCTTTTTTTAGTTTTTCATCTCCACCAGCAATAATAATACTTACAGTTTCACTTTGTAACTCATTAAACTTTATTGTTTTCTGCTTACCTAATTTTATACCAACATCTTCAAATAATTCTTTTGCGGGAATAGCAAATTTAAACTCTGCTAAACTAAAGTATTTTATCTTGTCCATAAATTCTAAAGCATTATTATTTGGTATAGGAATAATTTCTGCATTTAAATTATAATTTCCTTCATTTGTTTTTACTCGTTTAATATTATGTTCAAAAAATCTAATGAATTCTTTTATTTGAGGTGCTTCTCTCGAGAACATATGAGTAATTTTTCCACTACTAAAGTCTAACAAAAAGTATGTAAACACCTCTAAAAACTCGTCAGTATTAAGATTAATCTTCTTTGTACTTAAATCATTAAAATTCCTACGCTGATAATTATTAATATCTTTTTTCTTACCAATTCTACAAAACATATTTTCGTCACACATTTTTAATATATCTAAAATAATTGGATTATCCTTATCTTCATTTAAATAAAAAGAATATTTTTCAAAACCTTCTTCTAATTCGAATTTTTCTTTTTTCAATTTTGCTTTAATTACTTGTAATAATTCTTCTTTTGACAATTCTTTTTTCTTACCCTCAATTAAAACTTTAAAATCATAAAATAATATAGTTCTATTTACATATCCCAATATATTCTCCTCCTAAATCATTTAAACTCTTTAATATTTTTAAGTAATATAGATACTGTTCCATCTTCATTGTTAATAAATTCAATTTTATCTTTATTGGTAAATTCATCTACTAGTAAATTAATTTCAATTCCTGTATCAGTAACGATTTTTTGTTTTTTATAAACATTTCTCGTTTGATCAAAATTAACGGGAATTTTCTTTTCTGATATACCATTTTTTTGAATTTGCTTAATATACTCTTCTCTTACTTCTGCAATATCTCCAAATACAGTATCAGCTATCTCATGTACATCAACAACACTTGAATCATTGATATTTTCACTTACAATTCGTTTAAATTCAACTATTTTACTAATATCACTATCATCAAAGTATTTACTAACCATCTCTTTTGTCGTTTTTTCCAACACCTTAACTTTATCTTTACCAGATAAATCACTTGTACACTCTAATATTTCATTAGATATATAAAATTGTTTTGAACCATCTTTATCAAATTTCTTCTCAAGTAATTTTATTGAAAAATCATCAAGATTTATAATTACAAATTCTTCCACCCTCTGATTATCATTAGGTAAGACTGTCTTTTGCTTTATAATAGTATTTAATGTACCATTTTCAACATTTTTTACTTGATGTATATATGATTCTTTATAATTAAATTTAATCATTGCATAATATTTCTTATTAGAAATTTCAAATAAACAACATGCAAGATCTCCATTAGAAATATCAATAAAATTATTCATTTGTTCAAAAAATTTACTAGCAAATTTTCTTGTAACCATCAAAAAACTAGAATAATCTTCTTTTAATTTTCCACATAATTTCTGTGCTTGACATTCATTGTTTATAAATTTTGCTTCTTTTAAAGATGCATCCTTTAAAACCTTCCTTATATGCTTTGTTATAAATTCACTTATTTCACTTGTTAAAGATAACTCTAGATCAGATAAAACTGGCAAACCTATATTTTTGTCTAAAATGTGTACAACTAATTTACGAATAAAAATATCATCTGATTTCATTTCTGTCTCCTTTTTGTTTATTTCTAAATAAAATTATTAATACTTTTCTTTTTTTACACATAACCCCATTATAGTACTTTAACAATGCAAAATATGTAGATTATTGTAAGTTGTTTAATTTAAGTTAATGTAAATATTTTTATAATGCATATTTAAAGAATAAAAGTATTTCAATTAAATTATATAACAAGAACTTATTCTCTCTATGAAAGTAAGTTTTTACTAAATAATTTAACATGAGCTGATCACTTGGAAACAGGTACACTCTATATCAAAGTAAGTTCTGATGATCAAAAAAAGTTTAGTCCCGATGCCCAGAAAAAAGCATTTTTAAAGTATGTAAACTAGTTAATTTCTACTTACCAAAACTTACTCACCAATTGAGTAGATTTTTATTGTATAATTTATTTAAAACTAATAATTGATATTATATATAAGCTTTAGATAGAAAGGAGCTGCCTAATATGACTAATGAAGATTTTCAAAGACTAGTGTTGGAAAAATTAAATGAATTAACAACAGATGTTTCTGAGATAAAATCTAATATTTCTGGATTGAAGTCTGATGTTAATGATTTAAAGTTAGCTCAAAAAGAATTAAAATCTGATACTAGCGATTTAAAGTTAGGTCAAAATGAAATAAATAGAAAAATGGATGCGGTATACGAACAAACGGCTATGCTAAGTGAGTTTAAAACTGAGGTAAATGAGAAACTAGAAGATATTCAGGTAGATATTAATTTCTTAACTAGAAAGGTCGCTCAAAGTGATGCTCAAATAATTAAACTTAAAAGGGATCTTAGAAAAGTAGAATAAAAAAATATTTTAAATATTATATTAAAGCTTCTAACCAGAACTTACTCATATTTTGAGTAAGTTCTTACTATATAATGTAACATGAGGTGAATATAATGAGCTATAAGCGTGTTGCTATGTATTTGCGAAAATCTCGAGCTGACTTTGAAGCTGAGGCTCGTGGAGAAGGAGAAACTTTAGCTAAACACAAAAAGACGCTTCTAAAGTTATCCAAAGAATTAAAATTAAATATAGTTAAGATATATGAAGAAGTTGTCTCAGGGGAAAGCTTAATCCATAGACCAGAGATGTTAGAATTATTAAAACGAGTAGAAAACAAGGAATATGATGCCGTAATCTGTATGGACGTTGACCGTTTAGGGCGTGGAAATATGCAGGAACAAGGGTTAATATTAGAAACCTTTAAAGAGGCTCATACAAACATAATTACGCCCCGTAAAACTTATGACCTGCACGACGAATGGGATGAAGAATATAGCGAATTTGAAGCCTTTATGGCTAGAAAAGAATTAAAAATAATTACACGAAGGTTACAGTCGGGTCGAGTACGAAGCGTGGAAGAAGGAAATTATATAGGTACAAATCCTCCTTTTGGGTACGAGATTAATAGAGATAATATAGGCAGAACACTAATCCCCCACCCTGAACAAGCTCCTGCAATTAAATTAATCTTTGATTTATATATTAATGGTGGCAAAGGATCTAATAAAATCGCAAATGAACTAAATGCACTAGGTTATAAAACCTACACAGGGATCAAATGGAAAAGCTCATCAGTTCTAACTATTATAAAAAACCCTATTTATGCTGGGAAAATAACTTGGAAAAAGAAAGAAATAAAAAAATCCAAAACCCCTGGACAAAAACGAGATACCAAAGAACGCCCTAAGGACGAATGGATTATAGCTGATGGTAGGCATGTGCCAATTATTAGCATGGAAACTTATATGAAGGCACAAGCAATATTAAAAAGCAGATACCATGTCCCCTATCAGCTTGAAAACGGGATTTCTAACCCACTTGCAGGTCTAATTAGATGTGAAGTTTGTGGAGCGTCTATGGTTTATAGACCTTATACTAATGGTAGAGATCCACATATAATGTGTTATAACAGGTTTTGTCAAAATAAAAGTAGTAAGTTTAAATATGTAGAGGAAAGATTAATTAAAGCTTTAGAAGATTGGTTAAGAGAATATAAAGCCAGCTGGGAAGGTTATGATAAAGAAGAAAGTAATGAAACGGATATTATAGAAATAAAAAGGAAAGCTATTTTTAACTTAGAAAAAGAATTAGACCAATTAGAAAATCAAAAAGAAAAATTACACGATTTTTTAGAGCGTGGCATTTATGACGAAGAAACTTATTTAGAACGATCTCAAAACTTAGCTACCAGAATAGAAGAAACTTTAAAAACAATCACGCTTTCTAAAAAAGAGTTAAAACAAGATGCACGAAAGGAATTAGCACAAAAAAATATAATTCCTAAATTAGAGAACGTAATTAAACTTTATAAAACCTCGAAGGATCCAGCACAAAAAAATAGCTTACTCAAGTCAGTGCTTGAGAAAGCTATTTACAATAAAGAGAAGATTCAGCGAAATGATGACTTTTATTTAACTTTATACCCTAAACTACCAAAATGAAGAACTATGTATCCCTTGGCATTCAAGGGATACATTTTGGTGTCTAACCCGTTGGTGGGAACTCATTACCCTCTTTATCAACCCCTATTGGATCATATAAAGAAACTTCACTACGAGTTTTTTTAATTGAACGTAAATGCATTAGAATTTCATTTTCGATGCATCTAGCAGCATATGTAGCAAGTTTAGCACCTTTATCTGGATTAAAGGTATTAATCCCTTTTATTAACCCTATTGTACCTATTGAAATTAAGTCATCCTTTTCCTCGTTTGCCCCTTCAAACTTTTTCGTTATGTGAGCTACTAATCTCAAATTATGCCTAATTAATACCGCTTTTGCCTCTTCATCCCCTTTACTTAATAGCTGTAGATATTTTTTCTCCTCTTGTTCATTTAAAGGTTGGGGAAAAGCATTATTATTCACATATGATATTAAAACAAAAAAGTTTTTTACTAGGTCCATGAAATTATTTAAAATAAAAGATGGCTGCACTTTTTATTCACCTCCATAACATTTACGTCTTAAATAGTATGGTGGGGGAGCTAAAATTGTGCACGTCCTTGGTAAAAAACTTAATTAATTTAATTATTAACATTAAATAAGCCCTATTTTTATAGATATTTAGGTTACGCTTATTTTTCAAATTTTAAAATTGTGTCAATGATATGCTTAAAAATTGGTCCTGCATCTCTGCCTCCCTGTAATTCCTCTTTGCTTTTGCTTTCTTTTTCTTCAATGAGCACAGCTATAGCCCATTTTGGATTTTCAAGTGGAGCGTAACCTGCATACCATGCTAAATATTCGTCTGCTTTATCAGTTTGAGGCGTACCAGTTTTTCCTGCCGAGCCATATTCTTCTATCCATGCTCTTTTACCTGACCCATTTTTATTTGTTTCTGCAAGCATATTTTTTAGTTCTCTAGCTGTTGTATCACTATATATTTTTGTAAAGATTGGTTTTTTACTTAAATTTTCATATCCTTCACTTGTAATCAATCCTTTTATTAAACGTTTGTTCCAAACATCTTCTATATCTTGATGAGAGCCATTCCTTGCTATTGTGGCCATTATATTTGCAATCTCCAATGGACTTGTTTTAAAAATTTCTTGACCTATTATTCCATTAGCTCGAGCATTATTTGAATTTAATGCCTTTCCTTTTACAGGTTTAATCCCAAATTTATCGATTATATATTCTTTTAGTTTATTAGGTCCAAGTTGTAATCCATAATGAACAAAAGTAGTATTACATGAACGAGCCATAGCTTCAGTCATTGTTAAATGACCATGTTCTCGTGGGCAAGTTACATGTGATAAGGACGATTCTCCAGTACAGTCAAAAGTAGAATCTGGAGTTACTAATCCTTCTTCAAGGATTGCAGCGGCGGTTAATACTTTAAAAACTGAACCAGGATAGACTTTATAATCGATTACTCTTTCCTTTTGATCTGTAAAATTTGGTTTCTTTTGATCTAGGGCTGGACGACTAGCTGCAGCTAAAATATCACCATTTTCTATATTTAATACTACAACACTTCCTTTAATCACATTGTACTTATCTAATGCTTCTTCAGCTACCCTTTGAATTTGACTATCAATAGTTAGAACTACATCTACTCTCTTTTTATCTTTTTCAATCATAATATTCCGAAACCCTAGACCTTCTAACAGATTTCCTCTACCATCCATTATCGGACTTATAATTTCTTCTGCTTTTTCACCTCTTAGTTTTTTTTCCCACTTTTGTTCAATTCCCAATAAACCCTCTCGATATGTACCCTTGTCTTTATAACCTAGGCATCCAACTATATTTGTGGCTGTCGAATATTCCCCATACCTTGTTTTAACAGGTAAAGTCATTATTCCCTTTTCATCCCAAGCAGAAATTGTATCAATAATATCTTCTTCATTAGTTTTTATCGTAAAAGGGTCTGGATATATTTTAATATGATTTCGGTAATATGGTTTTAGATTAGTAAACTTAGGATATATTTCAGGAATTTCTTTTTTTATTTTTTTTAGTAATACATCGTGTTCTTTAATTAATTGTGGAAACACTACTATATTGGTTTCAGTTCTAGTATCAGTTAAAGAAACATTATGGCAATCTAAGATATCTCCTCGAACATATTCTTCTCCAGGAAAGTCAATTATTCTGCTGCTTAAAGACATTTGAGCATATTTTGGTCCATTAATTATTTGTTCATAAAATGCTTTAGAACTAATACCTATAAACAAAACTGCAAATACAATTATGAGGTTTGTAACTCTTGTATGCATGTCTATCCCCCCTGCTTTTAGCTTTTCCAAAATGTTAAAGGGATAAACAAAAAAACTACTACTTAGGTGCTTAAGTAATAGTTTTAATAGATTATAAAAATTCAATTTGTTTAGGTAGATTTTGCAAAATTTCTTTTACGTCATATACTGTTTGAGGGGTTGCATTTACTTTTATAAGTCCTAACTTACTATCAATTGTCGTTACGAGTGCTAAACCGTTATATGCTTCAAATATTTTATTTATAAAGGAGATATCTTTGGGATTTACTCTGAGATTAATTATATAAGACATATTATATTTCCTTACGCATAATGTAATAAGGAGCTAACTTTTGTTTTACAGGTATTTTTACTATTTGATTAGGGTGAGGTGCTGCTTGGATTTGATTACCTTTATCATCATACATTATTTCTATTGTTTGAGTAAAATCATCCCAAGTTGGGCCAAAAAACTCTATTTTATCTCCAATTTCAAATTTATTTCTTTGTTCAATTGTAACCATTTTTTCATTTTCATTATAGTCTAAAACTACACCTAAGAATTCATAAGGTCTAATATAATTTGAACTTTCAATACTTGAGGACGCGTTGTTTAAATCTTTAAAATAAAATCCAGTTGTATAGGGTCTATGACTAATTTTATCAAGTTCTTCTTTCCATTTATCTTCTACCTTGTACTTGTTCTTTTCGAAAAAGCTATCTATTGCTTTTCTATATGATCTTAAAATAGTAGCTACATAGCTTATACTTTTCATTCTTCCTTCAATTTTAAAACTATCTATACCAGCTTCGATTAATTTGTCTAGCTGGTCAATTAAACATAGATCTTGCGAATTAAAAACATAGGTGCCTTTTTCATCCTCAAACACTGGATAATATACACCTGGTCTTTTTTCTTCTACAAGGTTATAATTCCATCTACATGCCTGTGCACATTCTCCTAAATTTGCATCACGACCTACCATATAATTACTTAGTAGACATCTACCAGAATAAGATATACACATTGCCCCATGTACAAAGCATTCCATTTGAGCGCCAGTTTTATCTTTAATTTCTTTTATTTCATTTAGCGATAGTTCTCTAGCTGCTACTATTCTATTAATACCTTGGTCTAGCCAAAATTTAGCACTAGCCCAATTAACATTGTTAGCCTGTGTACTTAAATGAATTTCTAATTTAGGTACTGTTTCTTTTGCAATCATAATTACACCAGGGTCAGCACAAATAATAGCGTCTACGCCTACATCATATAAATCCTTTAAATAACTGTCTAATCCGATTAAATCCGCATTATGTGGAAAAATATTTATAGTAACATATACCTTCACATTATGTTCATGCGCAAATTTTACCCCTTCTTGTATTTCATCTATTTCAAAATTGCCGGCAAAAGCTCTTAAACTAAAATTTTTTCCACCTAAATAAACAGCATCTGCACCATATAAAACAGCAAACTTTAATTTTTCAAGATTACCAGCTGGGGCTAATAACTCAGGTTTTTTCATTTTTATCATTCCTTTCTCCAAATAAGTGCTACTCCGTCTCCTAATGGCACTATACTGCTTTTAAAATTATCTTTATTCTTTAATTCTTCTAAAAAATTTCGCATACGATGGACCATAGTTTTTTTCCGTCGTTCTGGAAACTTTAAATCTATAACCCAACCATTAATAAGAACATTATCAGCTACAATTAAAGAATTTGGTTTTAATAATTTATCTGCTAACTCTAAAAACAAGGGATATTGACCTTTAGCTGCATCTAAAAAAATGAAATCATAAGTATCCTTTAAATTGTGTATTACATCTTTAGCATCACCATTAATAATTTCTATTTTTTCACTTACTCCTGCTTTTTTAAAGTTTTCCCTAGCACTTAAAACCCTGTGAGGTAAAAGTTCAATAGTAGTTATTTTAGAGTCTGGTTTCTGTAACGCCCTAGCCATACAAATAGTTGAATAACCAATAGCTGTCCCTATCTCTAAAATATTTGTAGGCTGTAACATAGTAACTAGTAAATTTAGTAATTGTCCTACCTCAGGATCCACTATTGAGACATGGTTCTCGTTTGCAAAAACTTCCATATCATGTAATAACGCATCTCTATCTGGAAGTAAACTACGTAAGAAGTTTTGCAAATCTAAATCTAATACATCTTTCATAAATGACACCATCCATAATAAATAGGGGTGAGCTATCTGCCACCCCTAAAGTATATTTAATTTTAATATCCTAATTTTCTTTTATTTTTAACATGTTCATCATGGGTCGTAGAAAAAAGATGACCACCACTACCATCTTTTTTAGCAACAAAATAGAAATAGTTAGTTACTTCTGGTTTGCTAGCGGCAATTAAAGATGCTTCTCCAGGACTACATATAGGCCCTTTTGGTAAACCATAGTTTTTATAAGTATTATAGGGCGAATCTATTTTTTCATCTTCTATATAAATTTTATCTTTTCTTTCTGGAAATAAATACTGTAAAGTTGCACAACTTTGTAATTTCATATTAGTATTTAATCTATTTATAAAGACAGATGCAATTATAGGTCTTTCCTCATCTAATATAGCTTCCTTTTCAACTACAGATGCTAGTATAATTAAATCCCACGGAGATAATCCTGATTGCATCTCTGGTAAGCTATTATAAACATTTTCAAATCGTTTTAACATTACAGTTATTATTTGTTTAGCAGACATGGACTTTCCAACTTCATATGTATCTGGAAATAGAAAACCTTCTAATCTTTTTTGTCCTTGTGGAGCGTTTTGCAAAAATGCAAATTCAGTAAAAGGCTCATTTTCAACAACCTGCCAAAACTCTTCTTTGTCTACTAAATCTTTTTCAACTAAAACGTTACAAATTTCATTTAGTGTATAACCTTCCGGAATAGTAAAACTAATCGTGTAGGTTTGTCCATTAATTAGAGCCTTAGATATCTCCTTCATAGTCATAGAAGGACTTAATTTATAATCTCCTGCTTTTAATGAACTTTCTATGCCATTAAAGGTTAGATAAGCTCTAAAGGCTAAGGCATTTGTAATAATACCTTCTTTTTCTAAAGTTTTTGCAATGCTTATAGTTGAAGAGCCCGATTTAATACTTATTAATTTTATATCTTTATTATTTATATTATTAGCTCCAAATAATCCATTAAAAATAAGCCAAATTATGAATAAAATTATTAATAAATATAGGGCTAATGACTTTTTATTTTTATAAATATCCTTAGTACCGATTTTTACCACTACCCTCTAATTTAGTATCACTTTGATTATACTATTAATTGTGGCTTTTAAACAAGTATTTAGGTCAATAAAAACCACCATTTGCATGGTGGTTTTAAATAACTATTCGTTTGACTCTTCTTCATCATCTTCTTCGATCATCTCTTGCCACGCATTTGCAACTTTTTCCCATTCATCATCATCTTCGATATCAAGTAGAATATCTTCACCATTTTCATCTTGGTGAACTTTTAGAATGATTACTTCATCTTCTTCAACGTCTGCTGCTTCTTCAACAGGAGCTAAAAATGCATATCTTTCTCCATCTAGTTCTATTGCGTCTACTAATTCAAATTCATGTTCTTTTCCATCTTCATCTAATAGGGTAATGATATCTGCTTCAGTATTTTCCATATTAAACACCTTCTTTCTTAAACTAAAAACATTGTAGTTTTAAAACTACTACTTGTCAACATATTCCTATTATCATTATACCATAATCTTGATTAATTTATTCTCTCTAGGTAAGATTGTAAAATTATAGTAGCTGCTATTTTATCTACTACCTGTTTTCTTTTTTTTCTTGACACATCACCTGAAATTAAAGTTTTTTCAGCAATAACTGTTGTTAATCTTTCATCAATATAACTAACTTTTATATCTTTTACTTTTAAAAATTCTTCGACAAATTGTTTAACTTTTTCACCTTGAGGCCCTAGGGTACCATTCATGTTTTTAGGGAGACCTACCACTAATTCAGATACTTCATTTTTTTCAATTACATTTACTATGTGATTTATATCCTTATTTAACTCAGATCTTGTTAAAGTTTCTAAACCTTGAGCAGTTATTTTTAAAGCATCACTTAAAGCTAATCCTATTCTAACATCTCCTACATCTAAAGCTAATATTCTCACATTTTCACCTCTGTATTTTATTTTTATATAACTTTAATCGCAAATAACGGGCACACAGATGCACAATAACTGCACATTATACACTTTTTAGTATCTACTATTGCTTTATTATTTTTTAACACGAGAGCACTATGAGAGCATCTTTTAACACATGCCCCACAACCTTCACAGTAATCTTCAATATGTAATTTCCTCTTTTTATTTTTTAGTTTATTTAAGTAATTGGAATCCGGAGTAGTTCCTTTTAACCAAGATAGATTAACCATAACCTCGTCTATTGATTGCATTCCGATTGCTATTGCATCAAGTTCAGACCTATTAAATGCCCACTCAAAAGCATTTTTAGCATCATTTAAAAAATTACCACCACCTATTGGTTTCATACCATAAATGCCTTTACCTAATTTCTTAGCCTTTTGTAATAAGGAGAGCATTTCTTCAATATTACCATCTAAAATACCAAGACCTTTATAATTTACGATTGGATGAACAATTTCAAGTTCATCAGTTTCGATTACTGCTTCGACACCTTTAATATGATGCGTAGAAAGACCAATAGCTCTTATCAAACCTTTACTTTTAGCTTTTAATAGATATTCTATTGCTTCCCAATGCCCCTTAACAGTAAGCATAGATTCTTGCTCATGCAGTAGAAATATATCAATTACATCTCTATCTAATTCTTTTCGTGCTTTTTCTAAACTTTTTTTCATCATTTCTTCTGTATAAGCATAGCATTTTGTACTAATTACTATATCATGTGGTGCAGTTTTTAAAGCATTTTTAATTAGTGGATAGTTTTCATAAATTTCAGCTGTATCAATGAAATTTATCCCATTATTAAAAGCTACTTGCAATAATTTTAAGCTATTATCCAAAGATAAATTAGCTTGTAAAGGTCCCATAGTTAAACTTCCAAAACACATTTTAGAAACCTCTATACCTGTTTTTCCCAATTGACTATATTTCATTACATCCTCCAAAATAATCTTAAAAATAAAATCCCACTATTAAAGGTGGGATTTTTTGTAATATTACTTTTTTAAATAATCTTTAACTAATTCTTCGATTATTTCATCTCGCTCCATCTTTCTGATTGTACTTCGTGCTTCGTTATGGCTAGTAATATATGAGGGATCACCAGATAAAAGATACCCAACAATCTGGTTAACAGGATCATAACCTTTTTCAATTAATGCTTCATATACTAGATCTAAAATTTTTTTTGGTGAGATATCCTCGTCCGCCTTAACATTGAAATACATGGTTTTGTCTAAGTCTGAAGCCATCCTTGATCACTCTCCTGAAAAACTTTATTATATATAATTTCTAGCTAATTATTAAATATCCTTTTATTTAATAATTAGTTTTTTAATTGAGACTCAATAATATTTGGTACTAAATCAAGTGCTTCTTGTAATTTAGTTACATCCGTACCACCAGCTTGAGCCATTTCTGGGCGTCCACCGCCACCACCACCAGCTCTTTTGGCAACCTCTTTAATAATATTTCCAGCGTGAATACCTTTAGTAATTAAATCTTTTGTTACCACCGCTACAAAATTTAATTTACCATTGTATTCACTGCCCAGCACAATTACTCCTGATCCAACCTTATCTCTAAAAGTATCTGCCATAGATCTTAAACTATTCATGTCCGAACCATTAATAGTAGCTGTTAAGAGTTTAATTTCTTTTATAGTAATAATATTATCTAATAAATCAGTAACTTGATATTTAGCTAATTTTGCTCTTAATTCTTCTATTTCCTTTTCATTTTCCTTTAGTTGACTAGCCATTTGTTCTAATTTATTATTTATATCTTTAGGATTAATTTTTAAGCTCGTACCAATTGATTTTAATTGATTTTCATGACCTTTAATTAATTCAAGTGCCTTTTGTCCAGTTACACCTTCAATCCTTCTAATACCAGAAGCTACTGAACCTTCACTTATTATTTTAAATAAACCTATTTCCGATGTATTTTTAAGATGAGTTCCACCACATAGTTCTAGGCTGATCTCACCGATACTTACGCATCTAACCTTTTCTCCATACTTTTCATTAAATAAAGCAGTAACATTATCCTTTTTAGCTGTTTCAATATCAGTTTCATATACATTTATTAAACTTGCCTGTAAAATTTCATGATTAATTAAATCTTCTATCTTTTCAAGTTCAGTTCCGGTTACTTGAGAAAAATGCGAAAAATCAAAACGCAAACTATTGGCATTTAATAATGAACCTGCTTGATTAACATGATCTCCTAATACTTCTTTTAAAGCTTTATGGAGTAAATGAGTAGCTGTGTGATTTCTTGCAATTGCTTTTCTTGTGTTTTCATCTACAGAGGCTGTAACAGTTTCTCCTGCCATTAATTTTCCAGATACTTTACCTTTATGAATAATTTTATTATCAGGAAGCTTAGTAGTATTAGAAATAATTATTTTACCAATTTCCCCTACTATTATACCACTATCTCCAGCTTGTCCTCCACCTTCAGGATAAAAAGGAGTTACATCTAACAGAACATATACTTCGTCTCCTTCAGTTACTTCTAATCGTTCAGAACCATTAGAAATTAACTTTAATATTTGACCTTTTTCGCTTAAACTATCATATCCTGTAAATAAGGTTTCTTTTTCGTTTCCAGCATATTTGGCAAAGGTAAGAGCTATATCCCAAGTTTGATTATCTTTTTGTGCATTTCTTGCTCTATCTCTTTGTTCTTTCATTGCATTTTCAAACCCTAATGTATCAACGGTTAAATTTTCTTCTTCAGCTATATCTTTCGTTAAATCTAATGGAAAACCATAAGTATCGTATAAATTAAAAGCTTCTTTACCCGAAATTTGGGTTTGTCCTTTTTCTTTTAATGATTTTATAACTTCAGTTACAATTTTTAATCCATCATTTAAAGTTTCCTGGAAACGTTCTTCTTCATTTTTAATTATTTTTTGGACAAATTCTAATTTATCTGCTAATTCTGGGTATGAATCTTTCATCAATTCCATAACTTTAGGGGACATTTTATATAAAAACGAATTGTTAATACCTAAAGATTTACCAAATCGTACAGCCCTACGTATAATTCTCCTTAAAACATATCCTCGACCATCATTACTTGGTAAAACACCATCAGAGATTAAAAATGTGCATGATCTTGCATGATCAGCAATTACTCTAAAAGGAAAACCACTTAGCCCTTGATCATATTTTTTATTACTTAATTTTTCTACCTCGTTTATTAAAGGTTTTAATAAATCTGTCTCATAGTTTGAATTAACTTGTTGCATAATAGAGACAATTCTTTCTAACCCAAGACCCGTATCAATGCTTGGTTTTGGTAACGTAGTTAATACACCCTTATCATCACGATTATATTGCATAAAAACTAAATTCCATATCTCTAACCAACGATCGCAGTCACATTTTCCTAGACCGCAATCAGGTGCACTACAGCTATGTTTGATTCCCCGATCAAAATGAATTTCACTACAAGGACCACATGGACCAGTTTCACCCATTGACCAAAAATTGTCTTTTTCGCCTAATCTTAAAATTTTATTAGAGCTAAATCCTGTAGTTTGTTCCCAATATTCATAAGCTTCATCATCATCTTGATATACAGTAATGTATAAATTATCGGTGCTCAGTTTAAGCTCTTTTGTTAGAAACTCCCACGCAAAAGCTATTGCTTCTTTTTTGAAATAATCTCCAAAAGAAAAATTACCTAGCATTTCAAAGAATGTATGATGTCTAGCAGTTTTACCAACTGTATCTAAATCATTATGTTTACCCCCTGCTCTTACACACTTTTGGGAAGTTACAGCTCTTTTATAATTTCTTGTTTCAAGTCCTAAAAAGATATTTTTAAATTGATTCATACCTGCATTAGTAAAGAGTAAAGTAGGATCATCTATTGGAACTAGAGAAGAACTATGTACCTGATTATGACCTCTATCTTCAAAAAAACTTATAAATTTTGCTCTGATGTCATTTGCTGTTATCATATCGAAACCCCCTGCTTAATATCTTGTTAAATATAAATCTAAATACTTAAATATTTTATCTAAATATTTATAACTCAATTAATTTATTTATAAAAAATTTAAATAATATAATTAAAATACATGTAATTGGAACAGCTAAAATCATACCAAGTATTCCACCTAAATGACCTCCAGCTAATAAAACAAATATAACAGCTAAAGGATGTAAACCTAGGTTTTGTCCTAACACTTTAGGTGAAATAACATTTCCTTCAATTTGCTGTATTATCAGCA
The DNA here is from genome assembly GCF_900176035.1 of Desulfonispora thiosulfatigenes DSM 11270. Lineage (NCBI taxonomy): Bacteria > Bacillati > Bacillota > Clostridia > Eubacteriales > Peptococcaceae > Desulfonispora > Desulfonispora thiosulfatigenes. The sequence goes on from NZ_FWWT01000022.1 coordinate 415,711, forward strand.
TAATAATAAAAACATATAATGCTATTTTTTTAGATTTTAAAAGAGCAATGGCTACTGCTATTATTATAGCAAATAATGCACCAAAATAAGGTATAATATTTAATACAGATGTTAATAAACCAATAACAAGTGCAAAATCCATATCTATTAAAATTAAAGCAATGGTTGTGATTATACCAACCATGAGTGCAATAATTATATTTCCACGTATAAAACTTTTCAGTACAGAGTCAATCTTCCGACCTAATACCACTATATCATCTCTAGTCGAAAAGGGTAGTAACTTTAAAAAATAATCTTTAAATTTCTCGGTATCATTTAATAAATAAAAAGCTAATATAGGAGCTAAAATAAAATCAAATGTTTTGGAAAATAATAACAGAATCGTTTGAGTTACTCCCTTTATAACGTTTATTACATAATTTTCAATATCGTTAATCATATCATTAGTAATATTTCTAATACCTTCTGGTAGAGGAACTTTACTATATGTTTCTTGAAACACTTTAATATATTCTTGAGCCGCTAAAGTATAAGAAGGTATTGTCTCTCCAAAACTAGTCAATTCAGCTAAAACTTTAGGTAGAAAATTAAAAATAATGGCAGTCAAGATTATATTAAAAGAAAAATAAATAAAAATAATGGCCCAAGTTCTACTTAATCCTTTTAATTCAAAAAAATTAATAAGGGGTTTTAGTATATAAGCTAAAAATATAGCTAAAAAAAAGGGAGTCAATATAGGATATATTAGTTTAAAAAAATATGCTAGTCCTAAAATAAGACCAGCAAATACAATTATCCGAATTACCTTATTATTTAATTTAAACATTTTTACCTCTATTTTTATTATTTAAGTTATTTTTTAAATAGATTTACTTTTCCTTTTGTACTCTTAAATATTCGATTTGCTTTTTTGTTTATAGAATTAGTGTTTACTAGTCTTTTACGCTGTATATTTTTACCATTCATGAGACTATAAACAGAAGCAACCAAACCACCGATTAAAATTCCATTAAACAACTTTTTCATAACCACACCCCTTTTCAAGTTAATGTAGCATCGGTATAATTTAAAACTTCTTGATCATTATTTAATGATACTAAGGATCCATCTTCTGCAATATCAAAAACTTGCGTCTGATTACCAGTATTATTAAACTCTATATAGCATTCCCAACAAAAGTACTGATTATTAGCTAATTTCCCTATAGATTTACCAGTACAAATTGGACAATTAACCAAAATTAACATCCCCTAACTTAAAGCATCTTTTTCTTTGATTACTATTACACCATTTCCATAGCTGGTTACCTGGTTTAAGAAAATTTTTGCTCGACCCTTTAAAATATCTTTAAATAATCCATCTGAAATTTCATAGCTTTCAATAGAACCTGAAAAAACATCTAAACAAATATCATTGATAATTCCTAAAACTTTACCCTCTTCAGTAATAACAGGGCGTTTCAAGATATCCCTTGGATATAATAATAAATTCTCATGATTATATTGTGGCATATCTATAAATATTTCTTGTGAAAATTCGCAATCCAGACTTAAAAAATCTCTGCCCAAATTTTTTGTATTATTAAATGATAAAAATAAATCATTTCTGGTTATAAAACCTATTAATTTCTCATTTTTGATATCTAAAATAAAGTCTTTGATTTCAGCTAGTTGAGTTCCAGTATTTAAATCAATTATTGGGATCTCATATAGTGATGATAATCTAGTAATCATATTAAAATCCTTAATGAAAGTAATATCAGTATTATTACCAAAAATAAAAAAAACATGCATAAAATGCATGTTTTTTTATTTTAAATTATTTTTCCTCCACCTAAAACTACATCACTATTATAAAAAACAACAGCTTGTCCTTTAGTAATAGCTCTCTGTTCTTCCCTAAATTTAACTGAAATAGCACCATGGTTATGAGGACTAATGGTTGCTTTACTTAGTTTTGCTCCATATCTAATTTTTGCTTCTACTTCCATACTTTCTGTTAATTCATTTAGATGAATTAAATTATATTCATTACACACTAATTTACTCTTAAATACATCTTCGTTATCACCAATAACTACAGCATTTTTTTCTACATCTATATCAACCACATATGCAGGATATCCTAAAGATAGTCCTAAGTTTTTTCTTTGACCAATAGTATAAAAGGAAATGCCTTGATGAGTACCTATAACCTTACCTTTTGTATCAAGAAAATTACCTTTTTTAAATAACTTATTATCAACATGATTATATAAAAATTCACGATAATCATTATCTGGAATAAAACAAATTTCTTGACTTTCTGGTTTTTGAGCAACGCTTAAACCTATTTGTGTAGCTATTTCTTTTATTTTATTTTTAGTATAATTACCTAAAGGAAAAATTGTTTTACTTAATTCTTCCTGTGTTAAATTATACAAAAAATAAGATTGGTCTTTACTAGGATCTAACCCCGTTTTTAATAGGTACTTTTGAAAAGATTCATCCCACTCTATCCGAGCATAATGCCCGGTTGCAATGATATCAGCACCTAACTTAGATGCTTGTTGTAGAAAAAGATTAAATTTGATATTTTTATTACATTCTATACAAGGATTTGGTGTTCTACCTTGTAAATATTCATTTTTAAAAGATTCAACGACATTATCATTAAACTCCTTTTGAAAATCAAAGACATGTAAAGGAATATTTAATTTATCAGCAACTTCCTTGGCATTCTCAATAATGAAATCATTTTCAGGCCATAACTTGAAGGTCACTCCAATAACATCATAACCTTCTTGTAATAATAAATGAGCTGCAACGGAGCTATCTACCCCTCCACTCATTGCTAAGGCTACTTTAACTTGATTTTTCATTTTATAAACCACCTTAAAACTATTGTCTATAAATACACCTACACCAAATAAAGTTTAATAAATAAAAATTTACTCTTTATTTACTAAACTAGCTAGTGTAGTAGAATCTAATACTTCAACTACCTTTTCTTGTATATTCTTCCACAAGCAGCGGGTTGCACAATTATCGATATTATCACAATCATTATTTCCATCTTCGCTTACGCAGTTAACTGGTGCAATGGGACCTTCTAAAATTCTAATAATATCACCTATATTTATATTCTCAGGTGTTTTTGCTAAAATATATCCACCTTGAGCTCCTCTAATACTATTAACCAGTCCACCTTTTCGTAAAGAAGACATTAATTGTTCTAAATAATGCTCTGATAAACTTTGATTTTTAGCAATACTTTTTAAAGGCATAGGTCCTGTAGAATTATTTATTGCTAATTCATACATAGCTCTTACACCATATCTGCTTCTAGTGGAAAATTTCATAATAACACCTCAACTTAAATCATACGTAATTACTAGGATTTATATTTCCAAAATATCATAACTACATAATATGGTCAACATAATTATTTCTTAGTTAAGATGAATTAAATAAGTACTTCACTGTAAAGTGAAATTAAATTATTAAGTGTTATTAATTTGCTTTTTTTTCGTTGAATTATAATATTTCTTTTCTTTAAGGGCATCAGGCAAATATTGTTGCTCCACAAACCCATTAGGATAGTTGTGAGGATATTTATACTCAAGTCCATGACCTAACTTTTGGGCTCCTTGATAATGAGCATCTCTTAAATGCGTAGGAACTGTACCAATCTCTATATTTCTAATATCATTTAAGGCACTATCTATTCCCGTTATTACGGCATTACTTTTAGGTGCTAGTGCAATATATAAAGCAGCCTGTGCTAAAATTATCCTCCCTTCAGGAAGACCAATAAACTCTAAAGCACTAGCCGCACTTTGAGCAACTACTAAAGCATTTGGATCAGCTAGTCCTACATCTTCAGAAGCATGAATTACTATCCTTCTTGCTATAAACCTTGGATCTTCTCCAGCCTCTAGCATACGTGCTAAATAATGTAAGGTTGCATCAGGATCTGATCCCCTCATGCTTTTTATAAATGCTGAAATGATATCATAATGATTATCTCCTGTTTTATCATAAGCAACAATTGGATTTGAAATAATTTCTTTTAAATTTTTCACAGATATTACTCTTACACCTTTTTCATTTGCTTTTATAGACCCTACAACCATTTCTAAGCTATTTAATGCTATCCTTACATCACCCCGGGCAGATTTTGCAAGATAGTCTATAGCATCTTCAGTAATACTAATATTATAATTACCGAGACCTTGTTTTGTATCCGTAATACTTTTTTTAATAATATCTATAATATTCTCTATTGATAAAGAATTTAGTCTAAAAATTAATAATCTAGACAAAAGAGCAGAATTTATACTAAAAAAAGGATTTTCAGTTGTTGCCCCAATTAATTTAACTATTCCAGCTTCCACGGATGGTAATAAAGCATCTTGCTGAGATTTATTAAACCTATGTATTTCGTCGATAAAGATAATAGTAGACTTTTGATAAAGGCTTAAATTTTCTTCTGCCTCAGCAATAATTCTCCGTAAATCTGCTACACCATTTATAACAGCATTTAATTTTATAAAATAACTATTTGTTTCTTCTGCTATTACATTTGCTATAGTTGTCTTACCTGTCCCTGGCGGGCCGTAAAAAATAAGGGAATTAACATTATCCTCTTCTATAGCATTTCGAAGTAATTTCCCTTTTCCTAATATTTCATCTTGTCCTAGAATATCATCTAATGTCTTTGGCCTCATTCTAGACGCAAGCGGTGCTTTTTTCTTTAAGTGACCTTCTTTAGCCATACTAAATAAATCCATAATGTCACCTTCGTTTCTCTAAAAATAGTTGTATTTTTATATAAAAAAGCAGCTATGAAAGAATTTCTTATTCATAGCTGCCTAATTTATTAAAGCGCTTTATTGATAAATTTAGCTAATTCTTCTTTATCTTTAAACCCAACAACTCTGTCTAATTCTTTACCATCTTTAAATAGGATTAATGTTGGTATACTCATTACACCATAAGTTTGAGCTGTAGAACCATTTTCATCAACGTTTAATTTGCCTATTTTTGCTTTACCTTCAAAATCTTGAGCTAATTCTTCTACAACAGGTCCAACCATTTTACATGGTCCACACCAGTCTGCCCAAAAGTCTACTAACACAGGTTCAGATGATTTTAATACTTCTTCTTCAAATTTAGCAGTAGTAAATGTTAATGCCATAAAAAATCCCTCCATTTATTATTATTTAATAAAACTAATTAATACCTTCATTAAGTCTTCTATGACCTCATCTTTAGGTCTTGTATCTTCAGATGAAGTTAGACATTCTTTTGCGTGATTCTCAAAAATTAATGTGCCGACTTTATTGACTGCAGCCTTAACAGCAGCAATTTGAATTAAAACATCAACACAACAGGCTTCATTGTCTAGCATTCTTTGAATCCCTTTTAATTGCCCTTCAATGCGTTTTAGCCTGTTCATTATATTTTGTTTTTCTGTAGTCATCTAAATTCACCTTTCATCAACAATATACCTATGAGGGGTATAATTAGATTATATCTCTATCATGCATGTACTGTCAAATAAAAGGTCATTTATTACTTCTCCTGCCAAAAGAAGGCCTGCTACAGGAGGTACAAAAGAGATACTACCTAAAACCTTTTCTTTAGTATTATCATTTTGTTCTATTTTTATAGATTTTATTGGGGAATAAATAACCTTTACTCCACTATCAATTCCTTTTTGTCGTAATTCTTTACGCATTACTTTAGCTAAAGGGCAACTATGTGTTTTACTTACATCTACAATTTCAAAACTTTTATTATTAAGTTTATTAGCCGTTCCCATAGATGAAATTACATTTATATTCTTTTGTTTGGCTAACTCAATAATTGCTATTTTTCCTTTGACATAATCAATAGCATCTATTATATAATCGTACTTTTTATTTAAAATTATACTAACATTTTCAGGTGTACAAAATTCTTTTTTAATTTCTACTTTACAATTGGGATTTATATCTTTAATTCTATTTTTCATTACATCAACTTTAGACAGTCCAATTGTAGAAGTTAATGCATGTATTTGTCTATTAATATTAGAAACATCAATAATATCATGGTCAACAAGTAGTAAATTTCCAACTCCACATCTAGCTAAGGCTTCAACAACATAGGACCCAACTCCACCAACACCTATTACAGCTATACTAGAATTTGTTAGTTTTTCTAAACCTTTATCTCCAATTAATAAAGTTGTTCTTTCAAGTGCTTTTTCCATTAGACACCTCAAAAAAACCCCACGATGCCGTGACCCTTTGTTTTTTAAACCTGCTTAGCAGGTGGGTGCTCTCCTAGATATTTCATAAGTCCCTTAAATTCAGGGCATTTATTAGATATCTAAAGTTAAGCTCCCGTTAAAAAAAGTGTTGGTTAAAAAATCAAATAGGCACACGCACATTGTAGGATTTATCTTTAAATTTATAATACAATAACCTTACATTAAATTCAAGTTGTTTCTATATATATCTATTTATTTATTAGTCTTAGGGATATTATCGGTTTTGATGTATAATTCTTTTAATTGTTTATTCGATACTTCAGAAGGTGCATCTGTCATTAAATCTGTAGCACTTTGAGTTTTTGGAAATGCTATTACGTCTCGTATTGTATCCTTTTTAGACATTAGCATTACTAATCTATCTATACCAAATGCTACCCCACCATGTGGAGGTACACCATATTCAAATGCATCTAATAAAAATCCAAATTGATTATAAGCTTCTTCAGGTGTAAATCCTAATAAATTAAACATTTTTTCTTGAACTTCTCTTTTAAAAATACGTATACTTCCTCCACCTATTTCAACACCATTTAATATCATGTCATAAGCCTGTGCTTTTAATTCACCTGGATTACTTTCCATATCCTCTATACTATCAGCATTTGGAGATGTAAATGGATGATGCATTGCTGTGTATCTCTTAGCTTCCTCATTCCACTCTAATAATGGGAAATCAATAACCCATGAGAAATTTAATTCTTCATTATCTATTAATCCTAATCTTTTTCCTATTTCAAGTCTTAAATGCCCAAGACTTTCTGCAACAATCATCGGTTTATCTGCTACAAATAATAATAAATCTCCTGGCTTTGCCTCAAATACATTAATAATATTATTTATTTCATCTTCATTAAAGAATTTAGCTATCGGTGATTTTACTCCTTCATCAGTTATAATGAAATATGCTAGTCCCTTAGCACCATAGATGCTTGCAAGTTTTGTTAAATCATCAATATCCTTTCTGGAATATTGACCGCACCCAGTAGCATTGATACCTTTTACTTTACCACCACTATTAGTTATTTGGGCAAATACTTTAAAACCACAGTCTTTAACTAAATCAGTAATTTCTTTAAGTTCCATCCCAAATCTAAGGTCAGGCTTATCAGAACCAAAACGATTAATAGCATCAGTATATGTTATGCGTTTAAAAGGTGTCGCTATTTCTTTTCCTAAACTTTCTTTAAAGACAAATGCCATCATTTCTTCCATGATTTTTAAAATATCATCTCTATCCATAAAAGACATTTCAATATCTAATTGTGTAAATTCTGGTTGACGATCTGCTCTTAAATCTTCATCTCTAAAACAACGAGCTATTTGAAAATATTTTTCCATTCCCGCAACCATAAGTATTTGCTTGAAAATCTGTGGTGATTGTGGAAGTGCAAAAAAATCACCAGGGTTTACACGACTAGGTACTAAATAATCTCTTGCTCCTTCAGGAGTACTCTTGGTTAAAATAGGTGTTTCAATTTCTAAAAATTCTTTTCTATCTAAAAAGTCGCGGATAGCTTTGATCATTTTATGACGTAAAACAAGTGTATTTTGCATTTCTGGACGTCTTAAATCTAAATATCTATACTTTAATCTAATCATTTCATCTACTTCAACATTATCATTTATAGCAAAAGGTGGGGTTTTAGATGTGTTAAGTATTTCAAGTTCTGATGCCATTACATCTACATAACCTGTAGCTAAATTTTCATTTATAGTTCCTTCTGGGCGAAGAACTACTTTACCCTTGATTGCGATTACATATTCAGTTCTAATTGATTCTGCTAATTTAAAAGCTTCCTGGTTAATTTCTGGACTAAAAACTACTTGAACTAAACCCGATCTATCTCTTAAATCTGTAAAAATTAATCCCCCATGATCACGTCTTTTGTTTACCCATCCCATTAACACTACTTCTTTATTAACATCTTCTTTACGTATAGAATTACACTTATTAGTTCTTTTTAACATATTACTTAATCTCCCTTCGATATAGTTTATAAATTGCTTTGACTTTTTCGGTTATTACTTCATCTATATTTTCAATATAATAAAATAAATCTTTAGGATTATTTTGGTTTTCTAAAGCATATTCATCATTAAGTAAAACTTTTGAAGTTGCTCCGACTCCAAGACCCCAAATTGTCTGTCTTTCTTCTATCATTTGAATATTATAGATACAAGGATAATCATATTCACAATAACCTATATTCTCTAAATTAGCTATCATTTGTCTTTGTCTGTATAAATAATAAGGAATCAGCCCATTATCATACATTTTTTGTTTAGTAACTTCTAACATTTCAGCTATCAAATTTTCGTTACTATTCTCCAATAACCCTAAATCGTATTTAGAGGATCTTTTTAGCGATAAAACATGAACAGTCACATTATTAGGTCTCAGTTTTGATATTTCATCAAGAGTATATCGTAAACTATCAATATCTTCACCAGGCAGACCTAGGATTATATCCATATTTATAATTTCAAATCCAATTTTTTTAGCTAATCTAAATATCTCGATAACTTCATTTGAAGTATGATTACGTCCTATTTCATTTAAAGTTTTATCAACCATTGTTTGTGGATTAATGCTTATTCTATTTACCCCTAATTCTTTTAAGATTTCAAGTTTCTTTTTATCTATAGTATCAGGTCTACCAGCTTCAAGCGTGAATTCAATAGTTTTATTAGTAATCAGTGCAGAGTTTATAACTTTTAACAGTCTATTTAACTGCTTATGAGTAAGAACAGAAGGTGTGCCCCCTCCAATATAGACAGTTTGTACTACTATATTATTATTTTTAAGAGCCTCACCAACTTGAATTATCTCTTTTATTAAGCAGTCTAAATAAGTTTCTAGCTTGTTTTCCCACTTTGAAATTATGTAAGATGGAAAAGAACAATAAGAACATTTAGATGGGCAAAATGGAATACTTATGTATATACTTACATTTACCTTAGCTTCCTTATGAATTAATAAATTATTTCGTTGAAAGCTAGTAATTTCAATTAAATTTTCTATTTTCTCATCACTTAGCAAATATTCTTTTTTTAAAACACTATAAATTTCAGCGGTATTTAAACCTTGATCCCATAACCTATGAACTATTTTGGTAGGCCTAATACCTGTCAATATCCCCCATGGGCTATTTTTATATTTTAAAAAACTTGCTAATAATTTATAAACACCAATTTTAACTGCTTTATTTATTTCGCCATTTCCATCATTAATATCAAACTTAAAAGAACAATTGTCTTTTAGGGTACAATATATCTTTTCATTATTTACTTTTATCTCCAATAAAATGGCTTTATCTGATGTATTATTTAAAAAATCATCCCAAGTAAGGGTAGGTATAAAAATACGAATAATGTGAAATATAATATTTGCGTATTCTCTACTATTTTCCGTTAGAGCAATAATCATAAAATTACCTACTTATTTTATATAAAGATTTATTTGTTTTTCTAAACCTATGCTGCTTTTAGGTCCATGTCCAGGATAAATTGTTACATCATCTGGTAATACTAATAATTTTTCTTTAATTGACTTTATAATCTCTTCATAATCTCCACCTTCAAAATCTGTTCGCCCAATTGAACCATAAAATAAAGTATCCCCTGTAATACAAATTTTATTTTTTTCATTATATAGACAGATTCCTCCTGGAGAATGACCCGGAGTATGAAGAACTTTTAACCCTAAATTACCAAATTTAATTAAGTCATTATCTTTTAATGAAACATCTGCTTTTAATCCTTCTTTAGTATTGCCCATATAGAAAGATAAATTAAGTTTAGGATCGATAAGCATTTCATAATCGTCTTCATGAACTAGCAAATCACAATTAAGAGCTTTTTTAATTTCTTCATTACTTCCAATATGATCATAGTGGCCGTGAGTGTTAATGATATATTTAATGTTTATGTTTTTATCATTAATAACATCTAAAATTCGCTCACCTTCATCACCTGGGTCTATAACTACACCTTCTTTAGTAGTTTTACAGTTTAAAATATAACAATTAGCTCCTAAACTCCCTACCGGTAAAATTTCAATATCCATATATACCTCCTAAAATAGTTTTTTACTATCTAGCATTATTGTAACGGGTCCATCATTAACTAGTTCTACCTCCATATGCGCACCAAAAACACCTTTTTCTACATTTAGTTCATTTTGAGATAAAAACTCATTAAATTTATTATAAATCTGTTCTGCTTGAATAGGTCTTCCTGCGTCCATGAAATTTGGTCTCCTACCTTTTCGACAATCTCCATATAAGGTAAATTGTGAAATAGATAATATTTTATAGTTTTTATCTACAACAGAATAATTTAGCTTTCCCTCTTCATCTTCAAATATCCTTAAATTAGCAATCTTTTCCGCTAAATATTTAGCATCTTGTTCAGTATCATCATGAGTAACACCAACTAAAATTAATAATCCTTCTTGAATTGATCCAACAACCTTAGAATCAACTTTAACTGAAGATTTACTTACTCTTTGTATAACAGCTCTCATTTATTTTAATTCCTTTCTTACTATGATTTTGCAGGCGCAGGTGTTATACGTTGTACCTCAACTACATCTTTTACTCTTCTTATTTTTTCAATTAATATATTTAGTTCTTCTAAGTTATTAACGCTAACTTTCACATCAATATAAGCATAGCCCCTTTTTACCCTAGCATTGATTCCATTAATATGAGTTCTTGAATCTCCAATAATTAACATTACCTCCGAGGTTAATCTTAACCTATCAAGAGCAACTATCTTAATTTCAACTTGAAAATTAGACTTCTTAACTTCATCCCAAGCAGCTTCTAATAATCTTTCAGGTTCTTCAATTTTATAAACTTTAACATTTGGACAATCTTCCCGATGAATTGAAACTCCTCGTCCTCTAGTAATAAATCCTATAATTTTATCCCCTGGTAATGGATTACAACATCTTGAGAATCTTACCAATACATTATCAATACCCTTAATTCTCACGCCTTGAGAATTTTGATTTGACGAAAGCTTTTGCGGTTGCTTTACAACTAATAATTCATTGGTATCAATAATTTTAGTTTCTTTGCCATATTCATCTTTTAACTTTAAAATAACCTGAGCAGATGTTACAGCACCATCACCGATTGCTACTAAAAGATCTTCATTATTATTAAAGCCTAATTTTTTAGCAATGTTACTTAATTTATCAGGTTTAGTAAGGGTATTTTCATCTAGCCCTTGTTTTCGTAATTCTTTTTCTAAAGTTTCTTTTCCCCTAATATAGTTAACTTCTCGTTTTTCACGTTTAAACCATTGTCTAATTTTATTTTTAGCTTGAGAACTTTTGACCATCTTTATCCAGTCCCGACTTGGACCATTCGCTTGCTTTGTTGTTAGGACTTCAACTATATCACCTGTTTTTAATTCATAATCTAAAGGAACAATTCGACTATTAACTTTACTACCGATACAACTATGTCCTATTTCTGTATGTACCCTATAGGCAAAGTCAATAGGGGTTGACCCTGCGGGTAATTCATATACATCACCTTTAGGAGAAAATATAAATACTAAATCTGTAAATAAATCTAATTTTAGCGTTTCCATAAATTCTTTAGGGTCTTGTAACTCATTTTGTAACTCTTTAATTTGCTTTAGCCATGTTAATTGATCCCCGACTTGAGTTTTTTGCTTTGAAGCTTCTTTATATAGCCAGTGAGCAGCAATCCCGTATTCTGCAGTACGATGCATATCCCAGGTTCTAATTTGAATTTCAAGAGGATTACCTTTAGGGCCTATAACGCTTGTATGTAAAGATTGATACAAGTTAGGTTTTGGCATAGCGATATAATCTTTAAATCTCCCAGGTATAGGTTTCCATAATGTATGAATAATTCCTAGTGTACCGTAGCAATCTTTAACACTATTTACAATAATCCTAATAGCTATTAGATCATATATTTCATTAAGATCCTTACCCTTTTTCTCCATCTTCACATATATACTATAAAAATGTTTAGGTCTTCCACTTATATCAGCTTCAATATTTGCTTTATTAGTTATTTCATCGTTCAAAGTTTCAATTACTCTATTAATGAATTCTTCTCTTTCTTTTCGTTTCATGGATATTTGCTCAACTAAATAATAATACTTTTCAGGCTCTAAATACCGTAAAGAAAGGTCATCTAACTCCCACTTAATTTTAAAAATACCTAAACGAGATGCTAGTGGAGAAAATATTTCTAAGGTTTCTTTGGCTATTTCTCTTTGCTTCCAGAAACTTTGATGTTTTAAGGTACGCATATTATGAAGTCTATCAGCTAGTTTAATAAGCATAACTCTAATATCTTTAGACATAGCTAAAAACATTTTTCGATAACTTTCAATTTGTCTTAATTCTTTAGATTTGTATTCTATGCGACTTAATTTTGTTACTCCATCAACTAATAAAGCAATTTCATCGCCAAATTTATTTTCTATTTCCTTGATATCAATATCTGTATCTTCAACTACATCATGTAATAAACCCGCAGCTATGGTTGCAGCATCTAAACCTAGACTAGCCAAAATATGTGCAATTGCTAAAGGATGGGTTATATATGGTTCTCCTGAGTTACGTAATTGACCTTCATGAGCATCTTTAGCATAGTTATATGCTCTTTTAATTAATTCTACATCTGCTTTAGAATTGTTCTGCAAAACTTGAGTAAGTAATTCTTGTATAGGCATATTCATCCATCCTTTTTCTAGGAACTTAGATATTCTATAACTTTATCGTAATTTAGAAAAGCTATTTTTAACATTTCATCAAATTCTAATCTTTCTTTGACTCCTTGCCTAAAACTTAAAGAATTCTCTAAGTTAACTTTAGGAGGATTTTCTTTTAACTCAATACATTTATCATTTACTTCAACTTTGTTTCGTATTAATTCAAGTTCTTCTAAAATATCTAACCAGATAATCATACTTTTTTCACTTAAAGATTCTATCTCATATATCTTACCCCATTTAATAATATCTTGATAAGTTATAAGAGAATTGTTACTATTTTGAGCAATTTTTTTAAGTAAAAGATAAAATTTACCTAGTGTTTTTCTATCAGGAGCTTTTTCTCTTAAAAATAGGTCATTTTCTTTAGAGTCATTTTTAGTATAAAGTAAATGCATTTGAACTGATAACTCATCTTTTGCTAAAAATGAATATATCTGCTGAAGTTCAGCCTTAGAAAATGGCAAATCGTATATTATAAAAGCATACTTAACTAAATAATTTAAGTTATGGACCAAATGATTTGTGGTAATCAGAACATTTAAATTATCTTTTTCTAAATTATCCTCAATATGCTCACTTATATCAGATTTCAAGACCTCGGGATAATATTCAATTTTATCTTTAAAATCTGGCAATTCATTTTTCAATTTAGCTACTAGATTAAAAGCATTTTGCTGTGTATTTGTCTTAATTATTAGCTTTTCTTGTGCTAAAATTAAATTTTTCACATAGTTTATTTTATCACTACAATTTCTAGAGTCAATTATTTTAAAGTTTGGACTGTAAGAAGTATTAGAATCCTCTAAAAGTGCTAATTTTTTATAAGGATTATCAAGTTCCTCAAAAGATTTAATATCTTTTAATAAAAGCTGTAAACTTGTTTTACCTCTCCACTCATTCCTATCTAAAGTAAAAGCTAAATCAAGTAAATAACTATCATTAATAATATCTTCATAATCACTCATGTTAAATCCTAATGACTCCCAGGGTTCATTATTTAGATTAAACTGCACTTTAATATGTCTTCCATCACTACCAAGTTTGGTGATTTTAACAGGTTTAATTCCTCTAATAGCAAAAACGGGCCTAGGATTAGAGTGCCCATAAGGCTCAAGCTGTTGTAATTGCTTATATACATCTAGGTTAACTTCACTGAGATTAATTGCAGAGTCTATTTTTAATTTTTGCTTAAAATCTTCAGGTGCTAAATTTGAAAAAGCATATTCGTTAATTTTAAAAATAAATTTAGGTATATTTTCTACTTTTAAACTAAGTCCAGCTGCTTGGCTATGACCTCCAAACTGTGTTAATAATTCCTGACACTGCATCAATGCTTGATGCAAATGAAAATTTGAAATGCTTCTCCCAGAACCTTTAGCAATACCATCTTTAAAACTTAATAAAATAGTAGGTAAATAATATTTTTCTACTAATCTTGAAGCCACAATACCAATAACTCCTGAATGCCAATTTTCCGAACCCAAAACTAAAACTGCAGTTTTTTCTTTATCTAAAGACTCTGCCATTTCTATAGCTTCTTTCATTATTTGTGCTTCTATGTCTTGACGCTCTTGATTTTTAATATTCAGATCCTCTGCAATTAGAAGAGCTTCTTTTTCATCACTTGATAATAATAATTTAACCCCTAACGATGCATCATCCAGTCTACCACAAGCATTTAAACGTGGAGCAATACCAAAACCTACTTGTCCAGATGAAACCTTTTGAAAATCTATTTTAGCGACCTCACACAATGCCTTTATCCCAGGTCTTAAACCAAGTTTAATTTGCTCCATTCCTTCTCTAACCAAAATCCTATTTTCATCTTTTAGAGCTACTATATCTGCGATAGTACCCAGTGCAACTAAATCAAGATATTTACTAATTTCTTGTTCCTTTAATTCTGGTAATATGCGTGACAAACCATGGATTAGTTTAAACGCTACCCCCACTCCTGATAAATTACTCCAAGGGACACCTTCGTCATCTAAGACCGGGTTTACGATAGTACAAGGAGGAATGGAGTTACCAATTTGATGATGATCTGTAATAATAAATTTTAGACCGAGCTCCATTGCTTTGGATACTTCCTCTACAGCAGTTATACCACAATCAACAGTTATTATTAAATCTACTCCATTTTCTTTCATCTTAGCTAAGGCTTCATAATTTAATCCATAGCCTTCTTCTAAACGATTTGGAATATAGTAGTCTACTGACACTTGTAAAGAAGTTAAAAACTCAACTAATAATGCTGTGCTTGTAATTCCATCTACGTCATAATCGCCATAAATCATAATTTTATCTTTATTTAAAATTGATTCTCTGATTTGCTCACAAGCTTCTTTTACACCTAGCATATAAAGGGGATCTGATAATTTACTGATATCTGCCTCTAAAAAGTTTTTTGCTTTATGGTAATCTGTATATCCTCTTTCAGCCAATATGTTTGCTACTATTGGTGAGATATTAAGTTTTCTTGCTAGGTCATTTATATTTTGTTTATTATTCTTAATGTTCCATATTTTTCGTTTAATCAAAACTTTACCTCCATCAAAAAATTTCCCAAGTTATTATCTTGGGAAATTTTAATCTTTTTTCATTTTTCCTAAATAAGGACACCCTTTCCCCTCTGAGCTATTACAGTCTTCATTTTTCATAATGACATCGGTACATGGTTCTGCATGAATCAAACAATGACAATACGTATATTTTGTCTTTAAATTTTCTTCTATTTCACTACAAACCGCGTGAACTTTTTCTATAGACCATTTTTTAGGCACCACTAAATGTAAATCTATATGTATTTCAGATCCAGATTTGCGTGTTCTAAGAGAGTGAAATTCAATAAAACTAGCTGAATGCTGGATTAATATTTCTCTTATTGCCTGTTCTTCTTCTTCATCTAAGCTAGAATCTACTAAAGGATTAAATGCTCTTTTAGTTATTTCAATAGCTTCTTTCATAATAAATAAAGCAACTATTATTGCTATTAAAGGATCAATAAAAAACCATTTAGTAAAATACATAATAACTATACCAAGTAATACACCTAAAGAAGTATAGACATCTGTACGCAAATGTAGTGCGTCAGCTTCTAAAGCTATCGAATCTTCACTAATACTAACTTTATAAAGGTGGGAGGAAACTATATAATTCAGTAATGCACTTATTCCCATAACAATAATACCTAAACTAAAACCTTGCATTTGACCACCTTGGAAGAACTTATGAAGGGACTCATAAATAATCCATAGAGCAGCTACAAAAATCAATAAAGCTTCAATTGTTCCTGAAACATTCTCATATTTTCCATGACCAAAGTGATGATCTTCATCTGCAGGCTTATTTGCAATTCGAATTGCAAAAAAGGCTATTAAGCTTGCTACTAAATCCAATCCCGAATGAATGGCTTCAGATAAAATACTAACAGAGTTTGTAAAAATACCTACAAATAATTTTAACGTTGTTAATAAACTATTTGATAAAATTGATAATAAAGCAGCCCTACTTTTTACTTCCACAAAATTTTCTCCCTTCAACTTATCTAACTAATTCTATCATATTTACGAGGTTTATATGCCTTAGTTTATAATATTATATTATGTTAAAGTAAATGATAAATATTTATTAGAATTTAAAAAAGTCTCAGCATATTGCTGAGACTTTTTTATTATTTCTTTAATCCTTTAAACTCAAACCAACAAGGACTAGCTATAAATATAGAAGAATATGCACCGATTGATATTCCTATAATTAAAGTTAATGCAAAGATTTTAGTTGTTGCACCACCAAGGACAAACAAAGCAACTAAAGTAAATAAGGTAGTTAAAACTGTATTTATCGAACGTGATAAAGTTTGTATGATACTATCATTGGTAATTTTTTCAAGGCTTTCTTTTTTAACAATCCTCAAGTTTTCTCGTATACGGTCAAAAATAACAATAGTATCATTAATAGAATAACCAATAATAGTTAAAATAGCAGCTATAAAAGTAATATCTACTTCAATTTTAAATAAAGAAAAAATACCTACTGTAAATAAAACATCGTGTATTAATGCAATAATCGCTGCTAAGGCAAATTTAAATTCAAATCTAATCGTGATATAAATTACCATTAATATTATTGCAATTACCAGAGATAATATGCCATTTTTTCTTAACTCTTTTCCAATTACAGGTCCTACCTTTTCACTACTAAGAACTTCCATCTTTCCAATATCATCTTGCAATTTAGTTTTTATTTCTGCTAATTTGCTTTCCTCAAGTGATTCTTTCGTTTTAATGACAAAAATATTATTATCTGATCCTTGAATTTGTGCATCATCTAAATCAAATGCTTTTAATGATTCCCTAATATTTTTGGTACTTGTTTGCTCACCAAACTGTACACTTAATGTATTACCACCAATAAAATCTATACCAAAATTAAGTCCATTGATAAATAATGATAATAAACTAACTATAATTATTATCGCAGAAACAGTAAAAGGTATTTTCCTTTTTCCAATAAAATCCATGTTTTTTCCCTCCGATCTATGCTCCAAATAACTTGGTATTTTTGAAAAGATTAGAAACAGCTAGTTGACGTAAAATAAAACGAGTGAATGTTAATACGACAAATAAACTAGCTAAAATACCAATACTTAATGTTACTGCAAATCCACGAATCATACCTGTTCCAAAATACATTAAAACTACTGCAGCTATGAGTGTTGTGATATTAGCATCAAAGATTGTCCAAAATGCTCTTGAAAAACCAGCATCTATAGATGCTCTTAAACTTTTACCATTACGTAACTCTTCTTTAATTCTTTCGTATATAATAACATTGGCATCTACTGCCATACCTACCGATAGTAAAAATCCTGCTATACCAGGTAAGGTTATAGTTGCATTCATATAGATTAAAATTCCCCAGACAATAATTGAATATAATACTATTGAAAATCCTGCCACAATCCCTGGTAAACGATAAAATAATAGCATAAATATTAAAACAGCTGATAAACCATAAAGTGCTGCGTTTTTACTTTTAATTAAGGAATCTACTCCTAGTTTTGCCCCTACACTCCTATTTTCAACTATTTCTAGTTTTACAGGGAGTGCACCTGAACGAAGTAAAACAGCTAAATCACGTGCTTCTTCTAAAGTAGAAAATCCTCCTGAAATAGAAGCATGTCCATTTGTAATAGCTTCATCTATTCTTGGAACTGAAATTGGTTTTCCATCTAAATTAATTGCAATTGCACGATTAGGATCATCTTCACCGTATTTAGTTGCAAGATCTTTTGTAGCCTCAGCAAATTTCTTTGCACCTTCACTATTAAATTCTAAACTTACATAATTTTTTTTGTTTAAATTTGTTTCACCTGGGTTTATACCTTCTTTAGCATCTTTTAAATCTTTTCCTGTTACTACCACTTCATTATTATCAACCCTAACAAATTCTAAATTAGCCATTTTTCCTAAAGATTTAACTGCTTCTTCTGGATTTTCAACCCCTGGTAGTTCTACTAAAACCCTTCTTTCTCCTTCTTTTCTTATCTCAGGTTCAGTAAGACCCATGCCATTTACACGATTTTCTAAGATCGCTATAACCTTATCTATATCGTCAGCTGTCGCATTTTTAGGTGCTTCTAATCTAACCATAACTCCACCTTTTAAATCTAATCCTAGTTTTACATTATTTTTATATGGCTCAATTACAACAAAAGCCAATACAACTACAAGTGCTAGGACTAATAAGCTTGTAAATAATTTTCTAAAGCGCATAAATTCTCCTCCTATCTAATTAAGCACACAAAGTATTATATACCTCTAAAAAAAATAATTCAATTAAGAATAATAACTTTGTAATAAGTTGCAATTATAAGTAAGCCTTACCAATAATAAAAGACAAAGAAATCTAATTTACTTAGAAATCTTTGTCTTTTTCCTAACTATAAATAGATATTATTTTTCTTCTATTAAAGCTTGTTCATCGTTACTTTCTTCCTGAATATTTGTAGTTTCTGTTACAACTTGACCTACAGAAGTTTTTAACATAGTTAAATTTACATTGTGAGCAACTTTTAACACAATTCTATCATCTTTTATTGATTTTATTTCGCCTTCTATACCACCAATAGTAACAACCTTATCTCCTTTACGGAGATCAGATAACATAGTCTTTCGTTGTTTTTGTTGTTTTTGTTGTGGCCTAATCATGGTAAAGTAAATGATTAAGAAAAAGGCTCCTAGCATTAATAATTGTTGTGACATTATATACCTCCTAAATATTTATTGTTACTATATAAATAAATTATTTCTATAAAGTTGACTTTATTCCTTTAAATTTTATATTTTTTATAGAATTCTTTCCTAAATTCAATAAATCTATCTTCTAAAATGGCATTTCTACTTTCTCTAGCAAGTTCTAAAAGGAAATGCAAATTATGAATACTTATTAATCTAAGTCCTAATATTTCATCTGTTTTAATTAAGTGACGAATGTAAGCTCTTGTAAAGTTCTTACAAGCATAACAAGTGCATTCTTCATCAATAGGAGTAAAATCAGCCTTATATTTGGCATTTCGGACAACCAGTTTGCCAGTCCTTGTCATAGCTGTCCCATTACGCGCAATTCTCGTTGGAAGTACGCAGTCAAACATATCTACTCCCCTCATTATACCTTCAACAATATTATCAGGAGCACCTACTCCCATCAAATATCTAGGTTTATGCTTTGGCATTATAGGAGTAAGATAATCTAATACTTCATACATTAACTCATTTGGTTCTCCCACACTCAGTCCTCCTATTGCATAGCCTGGGAAATCCATAGGAATTAATTCATTAGCACTTTGAATACGTAAATCTTTAAATGTTCCACCTTGAATAATCCCAAATAAAGCTTGGTCATTTCGTTGGTGTGAATCTTTACACCTTTTAGCCCATCTCGTAGTTCTTTCTAGGGAGTTTTTCGCATATTCATGTGTACAAGGGTATGGTGCACATTCATCAAAAGCCATAATAATATCAGCACCTAAATCATTTTCTATTTCCATAACCTTTTCAGGTGATAAAAAATGCTTAGACCCATCTAAATGAGAGCGAAATTCTACACCTTCTTCAGTGATAGTCCTTAAATCTCCTAAGCTAAAAACTTGAAAACCGCCACTATCAGTTAAAATAGGCCTATCCCAATTCATAAATTTATGTAAACCACCTGCTTCTTTAACCAATTTATGGCCTGGTCGTAAATATAAATGATATGTATTGCTTAATATTATTTGCGAATTAATAGATTTTAATTCACAAGGGCTAAGGGTTTTTACGGTAGCCTGCGTACCTACAGGCATAAATATAGGAGTTTCTATATCACCATGTGGAGTTTTTAATAATCCTACTCTAGCCTTTGTATCTTTACATTCTTTTATAAGTTCAAATTCAAACACCTAATAACCTCCTATATTATCAGCATCGCATCGCCAAAACTAAAAAAGCGATATTTTTTTTCTACTGCTTCATGGTAAGCTTTTAAAACATTTTCTCTGCCTGCTAAGGTGCTTACTAACATAATTAAAGTTGACTTTGGCAAATGAAAGTTCGTAACTAAACCAGATACAATTTTAAAACTATATCCAGGATATATAAATATATCTGTCCACCCTTCTCCAGGGATAACTTCACCAGTTTTTCCTACAGCTTCTAAAGTACGAGTAGATGTAGTCCCTACTGCTATTATTCGTTTATTTTGTTTCATAGCCCTATTTAATTTATCTGCAGCTTCTTCTGATACTTTAAAATACTCTGGATGCATATTATGTTCCTCTATATTTTCTACTTTTACTGGTCTAAAGGTTCCAAGACCTACATGAAGTAAGATTTCTACTACTTCAATATTTTTATTTTTTAACTTTTCTAATACCTCAGGTGTAAAATGGAGTCCAGCTGTAGGAGCTGCAGCTGATCCAGAATGCTCTGCATAAACTGTTTGATAACGTCCCTGTTCTTCTAATCGCTCTGTAATATAAGGTGGTAAGGGCATTTGTCCTAATTCATTTAAGATTTCATTGAAAATTCCTTGATATTTAAATTTTATTATTCTTCCACCAATGTCAGTAGTTTTTAGTACTTCACCTATTAATTTTCCTTCACCAAAGATTATATTTGTCCCAGCTTTAAGTTTTTTCCCAGGTTTAACTAAAGCCTCCCAACAATCTACCTCTTCAGATTGTCGTAAAAGCACAACTTCAATCTTTGCTCCTGTGTTTTCTTTTACACCATATAAACGAGCGGGTATAACTTTGGTATTATTTATAACTACTACATCATTTGGAGAGAGATAATCAATTAAATCACTAAAACTCTTATGTTCTATATTTCCACTCTTTTTATCTAAGACAAGCATTCGTGAAGAATCTCTCTGTTCTAAAGGATGTTGTGCTATTAATTCTTCAGGTAAAAAATAATCAAAATCGCTTAATTTCATTGTTAACTCCTTAAATTTAGATTGCGTTTGTATCAACAACATATTATACCATTATTCTTAAGGATTGTATTTTAATTATCTCATCATCTCATAAAATTAAAGATTAGTGCTAAGATAATAATTAGTAAAATATTTTACCCTGTATATTTTATCCCTAAGTGTTTATATGCTAAAGGAGTACATACTCTACCTCTAGAAGTGCGTTTTAAAAATCCTATTTGCATAAGATAAGGCTCATACACATCTTCAACTGTATCTGATTCTTCATTAATCGTTGCAGCTAAAGTATCTAATCCTACAGGACCTCCATTAAATTTAATTATAATAGTTTCAAGCATTATTCTATCAATATTATCTAAACCAAGGCTATCTACTTCTAATAAATCTAAAGCACTTTGGGCTATTTTTTCATCAATAAATCCTTGTCCTTTTACCTCTGCATAGTCCCTTACACGTCTTAATAATCGATTTGATATACGTGGGGTTCCCCTTGACCTTTTAGCAAGCTCTAAAGCACCGTTATTATCAATAGGAACATTAAGAATCTGTGCTGAACGCGTAATTACTTTGGCTAATTCTTCATTTGAGTAAAACTCTAATCTATTGACTACACCAAATCTATCCCTTAGAGGTGAAGTTAATAGACCCGCTCTCGTCGTTGCTCCAATCAAAGTAAAAGGGGGCAAATCTATTCTAATAGACCTTGCACTTGGACCTTTTCCTATAATAATATCAAGGGCAAAGTCTTCCATTGCAGGATATAGTACTTCTTCAACAATTTTATTCAATCTATGAATTTCATCTATAAAAAGAACATCATGTGGTTGTAAATTTGTTAATATAGCTGCTAAATCACCTGCTCGTTCAATTGCAGGACCTGATGTTATTTTAATTTGCGCATTTAACTCATTTGCAATAATATTAGCTAATGTAGTTTTTCCGAGTCCAGGTGGACCATATAGTAAGACGTGATCTAAAGCTTCATTTCTTAATTTTGTTGCTTCAATAAAAATAGATAGAGTTTCTTTAACTCTATCTTGTCCAATATAATCTTCTAAATACTTTGGACGAAGGTTTACCGACTCTTCTAAATCTTCTATCTTACTTTGTGGAGAAATTAACCTATCTTCCATGAGTACCTCCTAGACTTTTGCTAATAATTTTAATGCTGATTTTATCAGTCCTGCCTCATCTGAATCAGGATTATCTTTTATAATTTTAGGATATATTTTATCCACTTCAGTCATTTGATATCCTAACGCTAGTAAAGCTTCTATAACACCATTATTATAGTTATTCATCGGTAGTGTAGTTTCTTCAGTAATTGTTATCTGATTAATCTTTTCTTTAAGTTCTAAAATCATTCTTTGTGCTGTTTTTTTACCTACACCTGGTAGTTTAGTTAAATAAGCAATGTTCTCGATCTGAATGGCACTATTTAATTGATTTATTGTAGAGTTAGAAACAATCCCAAGGGCAACTCTAGGACCAATTCCAGATACATTCAGTAACAAAGTAAAATAATCTTTTTCTTCCCAAGTAGAAAATCCATATAATTGCCAGTTATCTTCTCTAATATGTATATAAGTATAAATTTCAATCAAATCATCAATCTTTATTTTATCCATAAGATAATTAGGCATAAAAACCTCATAACCAATATTATTTACAACAATGATTGAACTATTAAGTTCTTTTTTTATTATTTTACCATTTAGATATGAAATCATATTGTTCTTATCCTTACGTTAGTTTGCTTGAAGTGGGCATGACAAATGGCTACTGCAATTGCATCAGCAGCATCATCAGGTTTTGGTATTTCTTTTAAATTCAAAAGCACCTTTACCATTTGTTGAACTTGATTTTTCTGAGCCCTTCCATACCCAACTACTCCTTGTTTAATTTGTAAAGGAGTATAGCTATTTACTTTAAGACCTTTTAATGCCCCTGCTAAAAGTATAGCTCCTCTAGCTTGACCTACAGACAAAGCAGTTTTTACATTTTTATTGAAAAATAGCTCTTCTACAGCCATTTCATTAGGCTTATATTTATCTAATAACAAATTTACATGATTATATATTTTTTCTAATCTTTTTTCTAAATCCAATGTAGACTCTGTATAAATACACCCATAATCAATAGGTATAAATTTATTACCTTCTACCGAAATTATACCAAACCCGGTGATTGCTGTACCAGGGTCAATTCCTAAAATTATCATTTACTTCACCTCTTAAACTAATTCTACAATTATAAAGGTATTCCTTTAATTTTTCAAGTGTTATAAAAATAAAAAAGATTTTGCAAAAGCAAAATCTTTTTTAGGTACTTGGATTATAAATGTTCACTCAAACTATCTAAAATAGCAACTAGTTCTTCCATTGTATAAAATTCCATTGAATAATTTTTTATTTTATTCTGATACTCTATAGGTAAGCTACTAACAGGTATATCAGTTACCTTATATACCCCAGATAAATTTTCTGTTTCTCTAGGTCCATAATATACAGCAACATAGTTTAACGAACTATCTAAACCTAAATGCCATATTTGACTATGTACAGGGCATAAGCCTTCTTCTTTTTTAATGATTGTAATTTGATCTGTTTCAGTACGTTTTACCTCCCAGTTTTCTTCTTTAGGATAAATTTTCTTTATATCATTTAAACTTAATTGATTTAACCTTTTCCGTTCTGAATCTTTTAAGTCGATATTTTCTTTATCACAATTAAGATCATATCTCACACATAAATCATATTCTTTTTCCATAATTACATTAATGTCATCAGTTATTTGAAAACTTTCTAATGAAACACTACTAAGACCAGTTTCATTGGGCTTTTGAAGTGGCTGACGGTCTACATTTAAGTAATATGAAACAATACTACTCATCATAAAAACAACAAATAATCCTATATATACGTATTTGAATTTTTTCCAAGACATAAATTTTACCTCCATAATATGTGTATCAGATTTCATATACATATTATTTCCAAAACTTAACTAAATATACTATGAGGTAGAAATTTAAAATAAAAAAACCATTAAAACATTATAATCAATCTAAAATGCATTAATGGCTTTTTTATAATATTCTTTTATAATTGTTCCATTATTTCATCTGGAATGTCAGCATTTGAAAAGACCCCTTGCACGTCGTCATGTTCTTCAAAGGCATCAATAAGTTTAATTAATTTTTTAGCTTGATCTTGATCTGTTACTTCAACTGTATTTTGAGGAACTAAGGTAACTTCTGCTTGGGTAAACTCAATACCACCCTTTTCTAATTCACCTTTAACAAGTTCGAAGTTATCAGGATCTGTATAAATTTCTACAGCCTCGGCATCATAATTTATATCTTCAGCACCTGCTTCTAAGGCCATAAGCATTAATTCATCTTCTGACATTTCTGGAGATTCGATTAATAAATATCCTTTTCGATCGAACATATAAGAAACACAACCTGTTTCACCCATATTTCCACCATTTTTTGAAAACAAATATCTAATATCCCCTGCTGTTCTATTTCTATTATCAGTCATAATATCTAAAGTTATAGCCACTCCTCCTGGACCATAACCTTCATATGTAACTTCTTCATAATTATCTCCATCATTACTGCCTATACCTTTTTGAATAGCCCTTTTTATATTATCATTAGGCATATTATTTATTTTAGCCTTGTCTACAGCAATTCTAAGACGAAAATTACCATCAGGATCTCCTCCACCTTGTTTTGCTGCAACGATAATTTCTCTAGCTAGTTTAGTGAAAATTTTGCCTTTTTGTGCATCTTGTTTAGTTTTCCTATGCTTAATATTTGCCCATTTAGAATGCCCTGCCATGGTATATTCCCCTTCCTTTGCTTTATCGCTATTAATTTTAACACAACATTGTATACTTTTAAACCTATGTTAGTATTCTTAATTGACAATACAAAAACAGGCATCACTGCCTGTTTTTAATTTAATACCAGGTTCTAGTTCTTTTAATTTTAATAATCCCTTACTAAAATCTTTTTTAAAACCTTTTAATATGTTTTCATCATCTGTTTCACAGTATTTAATTAATTTTACATATGTTGAGGCTAAAAATGTTAAGGTCTCTGATAATTTTTCATCACCATGCTGATTTGCTTTAACTCCGTATTCAGAAACCTTACTCCATATTTCTCTTGCTTTTTTTACATCCTTTTCTTTTATAGCAACATTAGTATCTGATACAATATTATTTACTATTTTAGGAACTACATCCCTTTTAATTATTTTAGAATCATCACAGCCCAAACTAAAATTAGTGATCATTACCAAAATCAAGAGCAATATTTTTTTTCTCACCATTTCACTCCTTTATAAACTTAAGGTACAATGAGAACTTTAAATATATAATCAAGCTAATATTACTACTTATCTTGATAAATGTCAAATTAAGTAAATCCACCTCAAAAAGGTGGATTTTTGTATTCCCGGCGACGACCTACTCTCCCAGGACCTCTGGTCCAAGTACCATCAGCGCTGGAGGACTTAACTACCGTGTTCGAAATGGTAACGGGTGTGACCCCTCCGCTATTATCACCGAGAAAATATGTAATTGTTGAGTAGCATTTGCTCTCTCAAAACTACACAGTGAAGATTTTCGTCTTTATTTAGGTCAAGCCCTCGACCTATTAGTACTAGTCCGCTAAATACCTCACGGCACTTACACTTCTAGCCTATCTACCAGATATTCTCTCTGGAGTCTTACCAGCTTACGCTGTGGGAAATCTCATCTTGAGGTAGGCTTCGCGCTTAGATGCTTTCAGCGCTTATCACTTCCAAACGTAGCTACCCAGCTATGCCTCTGGCGAGACAACTGGTACACCAGCGGTTTGTCCAACCCGGTCCTCTCGTACTAGGGTCAGATCCTCTCAAATTTCCTACGCCTGCG